>JANXNT010001300.1 GCA_025353985.1 Limnoglobus sp. | reverse complement strand
TCGTCTCGGCCTCAGTCACATAGATAGTGAGGGCTTTGCGGCTCCAAATGAGCGTGGCTTCGTAAATCCCGTATCGATCACAGCTGTAATCTTTTGCTTTGTTCCGGGGCCGAGAATTGTCAGCCGAATTCGGGCTTCTCGCTTTCGCACGACTCCGGTCATTGCGAACTCTCCATGGGTTTCTGTCCGCCGAAGCGATGGACATACCGCGAGCCGATTTTTATCAACCAGATTTGCGGATCGGGAACCCGTTCGCGGAGACGATTGCAAGCTGACATTTCATCCGCGTCGAGTTCAAAGGCACCCGTCTCGATGTCAATCGCGACGAATTTCCCCTTGTTGCCAGCCTCGATAAACTGTCGAATCTCTCGTTCGTAAATCGCATCCCCGCACTCGGCAATTTCCTTTTTGCTGTAACGTGCGATTGTTTTGGACATGGCTTTCTCCGAACAACATTTTAACGATGCGGCTTGTGTAGGTATTGTAGTATTTCCGATGCATTCATATTGGCTGACGACTCAGCACTTGCATGGCACGTGCGCGCAGCAGGCTCAGTATTTCACTGAGTTCCACTAGCGATTCCAAGTCTTCTCGTTCTTGCGGAGTCAATTGTCTCTCGGTATTGCGATCCATTAAGGATTGCAGCCGAGAATCTGTTTTCGATGGCAATCGCACATCGGCGAACGATTGCACCAAATCTCGTGGTATATCGAGCATAGTGGTGATGGTGTTCCTCCGAAACCAGTATATCACCCCACGGTTGGTGCAATCACTCCTTGCCATCGGGCGGGCATGGTTGAGTTCGCGACCGATCTCGGAAATCCACTCGTGGTAAATCCCCGCTTCGACTCGCGTCCAGTCGTGCATCGGCTTGGCGAAATCATCCCAATGCTATCGTATATCAGAAAGCATGCCGCATCATGCTTGCACGCCGATCACTTTACGTGAAACTCCATCAAGCCCATGCCTTCGGTTCGGGGTGTGGCGTCGGCGGGGGCGTTCCACGCGAGGATGCCTTTGCCGGGGATCACGCGCACCACGTTCATCGCCCAGTGGTGGCCGCGTCGCGGCAGGCGGCCCGTCAGTTCGCTGAGCGGGATCGCGATCTCGGCCGTCCAGCCTTTCGCGTTCGGTTCGACCGTCACGAACCACTTCGGGTTCCAGGTCTTATCGCCGGGGCAATCCTCGGCGGCACAACCACGGCGATCGACGCACAACCGGTAATAGCTTCGGTAGTCGCGATCCATATCGAGCAGAATTTCCACGCGGTCGTTCGCCGAAAGATCGTCGTCGCGGCGACGCGTCTCTGGTTTCGGTGGCACCTCGCCGGTCGGGTTGTCGCAGGTAACACCGACGTAAAGAAACTCGTCGTCGAACGCGAAACGGGCTTCGGTGCTGTGCGTAACTGCGAGTTCCGTGGAAACGGATCGAATGGGGAACGGCACGATGTTCTTCCAACATTCTTCGTCGAGTTTGCCGTCGAGGATGGGCCGCGTCGCGATCTTTTCGCACATCGCCATCGGCTTCACGGGGCTGGCTGACGAACCGCGATTCGCCAGCCAGAGTTCCGATGCCACCGCGTCGAACCACGGGTTTTCACCGGGCACCAGCGTCTGGCCGATCATTGTGCGATGATAAATTTTCAGCGAACGATTGGCATCGGCGTTGAAGCCGAGTTTCAGGCGCGACGCATGGAAACCGAGTGCCATATCGGGTTCGCGGCTCGCCAGCGGGTTCATTGCGAACATTCGCGATTCGAGGTCCGTCCCCGCCATCACCCACGCAGCCTCAGCTTCGGATGTGCGGAATTTCCATCGCGTTTTCTGCGTCAGTGGCTCGGTGAAGCCGACGGGAATTAACTCCGGTTCTAGCCCTTTGATATTCGGTAATTCGACGAACTCCGTGGCTCGTAACGCGGGAAAGTGTCCGAGTTCCAAGCGGCGGACCGCTTCGCCACTCGAATGGAAACGCACGAGCCAACGATATGCATCTTCGGAACTCGCCTGCAACGGATACTTCTCGCCGGTGTATGCAAACAGCTCCCGTGCGTGCGACCAACGACCCGCATCCGCGAGGCGTTCGCCCATCTCAACCAGCGCATCGGCTGCATCGCCATCGGACATTGTGGCGAGCCGATCCTTAAGATTTTTCCACTCGCTCGGGAAGTCCGTATCCGCCTTGGCAAGCAGTTCGGCGGCTTTCGCGAATGCGGTTCGGTTGTCCAGCGCATTCCGGCGTAAAGCGATGAATCCCGGCGTGTAACCGCGCGTCGATTCCTCTCGGCGTGCGAGGCCGCCGCGTGCCAGCGTCGTTGCGGCCATCAGATCTTTATCGGCCTCGGAGCCTTCTTTGCGGTGCGAAATCAGACGGTAACCCGTGCGTTCTTTGGCATCGCACGCCATCAATTTCTGTGCCGATTTCGCGATCTCGTTCGGCGTGTCCGCGAGCGTATCAACGAATGCGGTGTCGTCCACAATCACTTGTGCATGAGCATCGGTGTCGGAAATCGCGTAGAGTTTTTGCGTCGCGTGTGCGTTCAAACCGAGTGCGGAAAGCTGTTCGGGGTACATCGTCGCATCGGCGGCGCGCTTGAATGCTTCTTGCATCGTTGCCAACACGAGTTGATCCGCAGCGGGCGCGTTCGTCGCGATCGAATCGGTGAGGATCACTTCGGGACGCCACACGCGGATCGTCAGCACCAGTTGGCGGAGCAGTTGTTCGTTCGCTTTGCCATCGTGCAAACCGTGCC
>JANXNT010001422.1 GCA_025353985.1 Limnoglobus sp. | reverse complement strand
CGTTCGAGCGCTGCCGCGTGAGGGCAATCGCCGTCGTCGAGCACAGCCTGAACGACGCGGACGCGATTCTCCCGAAACCACGCGAACGTGACACTCACGAGCGCATCTTCAATGCTCGCAAGATCCGCACGCGGAACCCAGACGGCACCCTGGCCTGCCCCGATCCGGTACGCGAACATCGCACCGACAATCGCACCCCCATCGCGGGCCACCCAGAACGCATTCGGTTCGACCTCGCCCGCCGCAATCATCAACCGGAAGTTCTCGGCGACCTGCACGGGGTCCGGTGCGTTCGGAAACAACCGCAGCGAAGCGGCAACGAGTTCATCAGGGGCAGCCGGGGAGACAAAAACCATCACCTTACCAAGTAGCGTCCGATGGCGAACAGGATCCCGGACAGTACGATTGTGCCTGGCAATGTGAAGGCCCATGCGAGCAAGATTTTGCGGCAGGTTCCGCCTTGGATGCCGGACTTGTTCGCGGCCATCGTCCCGGCGACGCCGCTGCTTAAAACTTGCGTCGTACTCACTGGTGCATGGAAGAAATCGGCGAGGAGGATCGTGATCGCGGCCACCACCTCTGCCGACGCACCTTGTGCATAGGTGAGGTGCGTTTTGCCGATCTTCTCCGCGACCGTAACCATGATGCGTTTGTAGCCAATCGTCGTGCCGATACCGAGCGCGAGTGCGACGCCGACGATCACCCAGAACGGCACGAATTGAATCGCACCGGTGAATGTCTTACGCACAGCTTTCCGCTTCAAATCGCTACTTTCGCCGTCGGCCATCGCGAGTTCGACGCGGTAAATCGCCTGACGCACTTCCCAGCGATCCTCGGGTTTCAACTCGTTGAATGAGGCTTTTCCCGTAAGCCGTTTCTCAAGGCAATCGAGGTCTAACTCGAGCGATGGCGATTCGAGGATCTTATCGGCAAGCAATTCGCGGGCTTCAGGAAGCACCGACGCGACATTTTTCGCTTCTCCCGGTTTGTTGGTGTCGAGGGCGTAATGGAACGGCAGGAAGCCGATGAGCACGAGCAGAATCAGGCCCATTCCTTTTTGGCCGTCATTAGAACCGTGCGCGAAACTGACCGAGCCGCACGACAAAATCAGGACGTAACGCACCCAGGTTGGCGGGCGGTCGTCACCTACGGGTGGCGTGTACAGTCGCGGCTCGCGGATGAGCGACTTGATGAGCAGGAACAACCCGGCAGCCGCCAGAAAGCCGACCAGCGGCGAGACGAGCAACGCAATCCCCGTCTTCATCGCCGCGTGCCAGTTGACGCCGTTAATGCCGTTACCCGAGAGGAAGCTGTTCATTAACCCGACGCCGAGGATCGAACCGATCAGCGTGTGCGAACTCGAAACGGGCAAGCCGAAATACCACGTACCGAGGTTCCAGATGATGCCCGCCAGCAACAACGAAAGCACCATCACGAGCGCAATCGATGTGTTCGCACGAATTAGCAGATCGACGGGCAGCAAGTTGACAATGCCGAACGCGACGCCGATGCCACCGAGCAAGACGCCGAGAAAATTGAGAAACCCCGAGTAGATCACCGCCGGTGTTGCTGGCATCGATCGTGAATAGATCACGGTCGTAACGGCGTTGGCGGTGTCGTGGAAGCCGTTGATGAACTCGAAACCGAAGGCAATCGCGAGTGCGATGAAAAAGAAAATGGCGTGGCTGGTATCCAAATCGCGTACGGCATCCCAGAACGTCATGGGCGAGTCCTCGAATGCGGCAAACAGTTCTATTCCACTGTTGGTAT
>JANXNT010001294.1 GCA_025353985.1 Limnoglobus sp. | reverse complement strand
ACGCCGTGCCGCTCGCCAGTTTTTCGAGAATGAACATTGTCAAAGCGGGTTTGAATTGCGCAACTTCAAAACGCGATAGCGAGGGATTTCAGTCGTTTATACAATGTCGTGCATCTCGCGGGTTCCCCTCGCTTGCGCGTCGGGCTAACAAAAACGCATCGAATCACCCCACCCGAAATATAAATGCCGATAGGCATGGCCGCTATCTCAGTACAGTTCGTACATGTGTTCGCCGCCGTGGGCGGGGTTGCCAACGAGCGGTTTCGAGGATCGACCACAAAATCGAGGTGTTCTAGCGGGAGTTGGCCGATGAGAACGGGTACGTTGTCGGGCACTTCCATCACGTCCATCGTACACGAACGCCCCTGAATCGTGAGCCGCACGGCTTCGTAAACACCGGCTTCGGATAACGCGGTTCGACTCAATCCGAGTTGCAGTATTAACCGTGTGGGTAGCGATAACAAGGTTGCGCCGGTATCGATCAAAGCGTCTGACACCGAGACGCTTCGGACTTGATCCGCAGTGATTAACCCGCGTTTGAACGCCCAAAGATCTTCCAAACTATCCATCGTGGCTTCGGTGACAACACGTCCCATTTGGTGGCTCCTACAATCTCGCGGGTATAAACAAGCATTTTTGCCCGTCTTGATCGGCGAGTCAACGGCTTTCGCACGGGAATCGTCCGCTTCTTTTAATTCGGACATTGACATCCTGAATTCGCAGGGTAAGATCTCACTGGAGTTCCAAGCACTTTTACTCTCCTGTGAAGTGAGGCCTGCGATGACAACTCGATTTGCGTTGCGTGTGGCGGTGATTCTGGCGTTCGGTATCGGCACCGGTTGGGCACTGACTGCCGCCGATAAACCGGGGCCGGACAAGGCGGCCGTCGAACGGACGCGCGAGCAGATTCTCATGCTCGACGACCTGTACAAAACGGCGGTCGTCGGCATCAGTCAGACGTACGCGGCGCAGCAATTCGACACGCCCGCCGCCGTGGTGGCCGGTGCCGTGTTCGACGCGATGAAGAAGAAAGGTTGGCACGCGGCGCGGCTCGTCGATGCGACCGGTAAGCCGAAACGCAAAGACAATATTGCCGACACGCCATTCGAAAAGAAAGCGATCGAGGCGATCCAGGGCGGCAAGAAGTACTTCGAAGAGATCGGCGAAGCGAACGGCAAACCGGTCCTGCGCGCCGCCACGATCGTACCTGCCGTGCTGAAGCAATGTGCATCGTGCCACAACGTCAAGGAAGGCGACCTCCTCGGCGCGATCGTCTACGAAGTGCCGATCAAGTAGCGGGTACAGGCCGGAAAACTGGCCCACTCCGAAACGGAGTGGGTAACAGAAATCGAATGATAATTTTCGCGGACATGCGACGAAAAAGGCCAACTTCACATCACTTGGGTAGGCCCGTGTAATCGTTGCGGTAGATTGCGTCGACGGCGCTCGGGCTGAAGGTGTGGCGTTCGACGTCGTTGGCGGTGGGTTTTGCTTCGCTCGTGGCCAACACGACGGCGGCGTCGGCTTCGTCTTTCGCTTCCGCTTTCATTCCGCGAATCCGTTCCGCATCGAGGCCACCCGCATCGACGAGCGCTTGCTCGAACAGCCCAATGCAGTCGGGTTCGCCGAGGTTTCGCTGTGCGCCGCTGCTCGACGAATGCCCGTGAAGCCGCGATACGAGGGCTTCCAGTAGGAACGGTCTCCGTTCGCGGCGGCAATAACGCATCGCACGATCGATCGCGTGCCAACTCGCGACGGGGTCGTTTCCATCGACGGTTTCGCTGCGAATGCCATACGGTAACGCGCGATCCGAAAGGCGCTTTTCGCCGTGGACGGAAGCCGCCGGCGTGCTGATTCCCCAGTGATTATTCATGACGATCATGAGCACCGGGAGTTCGTTACCGGGCCGCGCGCTCCAGTTCAGGCACGTTTCGAAATCGCCTTCCGCCGTGCCCGCATCGCCGCCACCCACGATGCTAATCCCCTCGCCACCGTGGCGTTTCTGCACGTGCGCCGTGCCGGGGGCCATCGCGAATTGCACCTGGATCACGCTCGAAACGGGTACGATATTCCACGCCGGGATCGCGTAATGACCGACAAAGTTGCGCCCCATGCTAAACGGATCGGTTGCGGTCATCGCGAGTTGTCGGAAGTGGTCGACCATCGGCATTCCCATGGCCAAAACGATGCCCGCGCTACGGTAGTGGAGGTGCAAGAAGTCGAACGCCGGGCCGCGACCTTTTAAGACTTGTAACCCCAGGCAGACCTGAAACGCTTCTTCGCCGGGGCCGCCGATCCAGAAGTAAGCCTCGCCCGACTTGGACATCTTAATCGCACGCTCTTCGAGCGCCCGCGTACGAATCATCTGGCGATACAGCGTCAGTGCGAGTTCGATAGAAAGTGTCTCACGCCCGGTCCGCACGACATGCGGCACAACTTTGCGAGTGGTGCGCCGCAACGTGCGGGAATCGCTTGCGTCTTCGTCGGTTTCGAGCATCGGCAACCCTCTGAGCGACCGGGTGTTCGATGAATTATACCCGCGCCCACACAGATTTCACAACGCAACCGTAGCCAAATCCGCAAGCCCCCGCTAGCCGAAGTTGCGGGCTTGGACTGCCACGGTCGAGAGACGATGTGAAGTTGTCTGCGGGTACCCCTTGCTTGCGCAGTGGGCTGGCAGGATCGAATTGTTAGCCCGAAGCGCTAGCGAGGGAGTCGTGGCGAGTCTGCGAGACGCGACGCAGAACGTGAACGTTCCTCGCTAGCGCTTCGGGCTAACAAGACCCGCAATCGCAGAACGTGAACGCCCCTCGCTAGCGCTTCGGGCTAACAAGAGGGAATAATACGCCTCGAACTTCTTATTTGCCGTTTGGCGGACCGATGAGTGCCAGCAGTTTATCGATGCCGACGCGGTGGCAGTAGGAGCCGAAGAGTTCGGCGTTTTGGCGTTCGGCTTTGAAACTCTGGAAGATCGCCTTGAGCTTTGGCGTCACTTGCTCGATTGGCACGGAGTCTTGCAACTCGAAGTTCAAGCGACGGCCGTAGCTGTCGCCGCCGATGTACATCGTGTACTTCGTACCGCCGCGACCGACGAGGCCGACTTCGCTCTGGAATGGCCGCGCACACCCGTTCGGGCAGCCGGTCATTCGCATACTGATCGGCTCGTTGTCGAGTTGCAGATCCTTCAGCACGACTTCGAGTTGATCGACCAATGCGGGCAGCGAGCGTTCGGATTCGGTGATGGCGAGGCCGCAAGTCGGAATCGCGGGGCAGGCCATGCTCCACTTTTGCACCATCGACAGGTTTTCGTGCCGCGGGATACCGTACTCGGTCAGCATCGCATCGATTGCGGCTTTGTCCGAAGTCGCGATGTCGCCGAGCAAAATGTCCTGTTGCGTGCTGATCCGCACGATGCACTGGAACTTGCTAACGATGGCGCGAAGGGCGCTCCGCAGGCGGTAATTGCCTTCGTCCTTGATGCGGCCGTTCTCGACGGAGACGCCGATAAACAGCTTGCCATCGGCCTGTTTGTGCCAGCCGAGGTGCAGATCGACGCCGGTGATCGCGAGATCTTTCGGTGCCCGCAGTGGCTTCTGGAAGTAATCCTTCGCGAACACATCGCGGAACTTCTCGACGCCCCAATCGTGCATGAGGTACTTGATGCGGGCGCGTTTACGGTCGTCGCGATAGCCGTGATCGCGGTATAGTTTCGCGACCGCTTCGGCGGTAAACACGACTTCATCGGGATCGACGTATGCGATCGGCTGTGCCAGCAATGGGTACGTATCGGGCTTGCTGTTCGTGGTGCCTTGGCCACCGCCGACGTAGACGTTGTAACCGACCGGTTTGCCGTTCTCGATGACCGCGAGGTAGCCGAGGCACTGCGCGAGCAAGTCCGTGCAGTTGTCGTGCGGCATCGCGAAGCCGGTCTTGAACTTACGCGGTAAATAGACGTTGCCGTAGATCGGCTCGATCTCGCCTGAACCGACGCCGGTGTCGACTTTCTCGCCGTTGAGCCAGATTTCGTGATACGCCTTGTTGCCCGCACGGGGTGCGAGGTGTGCGGCGATATCCTCGGTGAGTTGTTGCATTTGCACGCGAACGGGGTCGCCGGTCGGGGCCGGGCAGGTCACCACGTTGCGGTTGACGTCGCCGCACGCGCCGAGCGTCGAAACGAGCGCATCGTTCATCGCGGCAATCGAGTTCTTCAAGTTCGGCATCAGAATGCCGTGGAACTGAATGCTCTGCCGCGTCGTCAGGCGGATCGTGCCGTTGGCGTACTTCTCGCAAATCTCATCCATCGCAAGGTACTGCGCCGGCGTCAGCTTGCCGCCCGGCAGTTTCAGGCGAATCATGAACATGTACGCCTTGCCCACGCCCGCCTTCGAGCGATTCTTGCGGGCATCGCGATCTTCCTGCTGATAACTGCCGTGAAACTTCAGCAACTGTTTGGAATCTTCACTGAAGTGATTCTCGCCGGAGTGCAGTTCCTCGGCAATCGAACCGCGCAGGAAGCGGCTGGCCGATTTAATGCCTTCGACTGGGGATAATTTCGGAGTTTCGGTCGCAATTTCGGGAGTCGGGTCCAATGACATCTCTTCGGTCCATTCAGTTCAGAGAACGGGAAAACGCGATACATTCTAAACCGTCGTCGACGCTATCTCATCTCAGGAATCTTACCAGTATGACCCGAATTATCAATTCGAAGGTTCGCGCACCACGTTGGCCCCTTAGTCGCGACGCGTAAGTATCGAAGTCGTGCGATTCAAACCCTGACACACGCTTCGACAATGTCGCTCGCCGGGCGAAGGTTTATGCGTGAAACGCCCGGTGCGCTACAACGCCCATAGGTGCAGTCCCATCCCATGGTACCACCATGGGCTACGCGAGCGATCCCTTCAGGACCGAAGAAAGGCACCCCGACCCTGAAGGGTCGCTCATTCAGCCCATGGTGAAACCATGGGACGGGGGCAAATACCCTACGCTCGAACCGTCGAGTTTCGAAGACTTACCAAGACCCTCAATCGTTGCCGATGGAAAAACGCAAGCTAAAGACCTGCGGCTACCAGAATAAAGATTTTCGCCTTTGCAAGAAGTATCCTTTTCAGCCGCGCGAAGTATAATTGAAACTTCTTACACGCGAGAGGATGAGAACGTGCGGTTATCCGAACTGTTGGCGGTGAACTCGACGGAGTGGTTGGTCGAAAACGACCGGTTTCGCTCGTCTACGCTCATATTATTGGCGCTGGCAGCGCTCGGGCTGTTGGTGGGCGTGCTCTTCCAACTTCGCGTTGTTGGCGGGGTGTTGTGGGTGGCGGGGGTTTTGGTTCGTGGTGGCATTCGGCTGGGGTTTCGCGTGTGGGAGCAGTCCCTTGCGTGGGCATCGTGGCGGCTGTTTCTCGCGGTTCAACTCGGCTTTTTGGTGGTGGGCGTGGCCACGGCGGAGGCGCTCTCGATGGTGGCCGTTGGCTGCGCGCTGATCCCGCTGGCGATGGGCCTCGTGGCGTGTCTCGCGTACATGTTCATCGATGTCGAACGCTACGAAGTCGCTCGCGGATACAAGGCACTCTACGACCCGATGAAGGGCCAACGGCTCGCGGTTGAACTCGCAAAGTACGGCCAGCAAGTCGGCGTCCCGCTGCTCGCATCTTCCGCCGTCGGGATGATCGGCGGCTTCGCGCTACTCAACTTCGCGCTCTTCGAATTACTCGGCATAAAATGGTACAGCCAACCGACCGCTGACGCGACGTACCTCGACTTTGTGGCATCGGCGTTGGTTCACTTACTCAGCGTCGTCGGTTTGGTGAACCTTGCGAACGCGCAACACGTCGTTCCCGTAACGGTCGCGTTACCAGCGAGTGGCATCGCGTCGGCATTCCTCGCGATGTTCAAGTCGTTTTTCACGTTGGTACTCCTTCAGCAAATCTTCGCGTCATTGCGAAAGGGGCGGTTACTCACGGAAACGATCGCCGACTTCTGGAGTCCGCACGAGCCGATCCACGAACGGGCACGCGCGTCGTTGCCGCAATATGGCGCGATTGCGCTCGGCCCGTTGCTCACGTCGCTCCGTTCGACCGAAGTGCTGACGCGGGAACAACGCGAACAACTGCCGCAAGTTCTGGCGACGATCGGCCCGGCGGCGGTCCCGCACTTAATCGCGCACCTCGGCGATGCGAGCGAACACGTGCGGGCCGTGGCGGTTTCGACGCTCGGACGACTGCGCGCCACGAATGCGTTGCCGTTATTGGCGCAACTGGCAAACGACCCGAGCGATCTCGTCCGGTTGAGCCTTGCCGAAGCGCTCGGTGAATTCGGCGTTCCCACTCCAGCGAACGCGAAGCGAACCCGCAACCGCCGTGGTGTGTGGCGATTTTTCAACAAGCGCGAACGGGCGGTTTCGCACATCGACCCGGACGCAATCCGCATTCCCATTTTAACGAGCGCACTGACCGACGCTGCGACCACGATCCGTGCGCAAGCGGCGACTTCGCTCGGGCGGTTGGGCACTTCGTCCGAAGTCGCGATTCCGGACTTAATCGCAAGCCTCGCCGACCCCGACGAGACGGTTCGCGGTCGTGCCGCTGAGGCGCTCGGTGCAGTCGGTGCCACCGATCCCCAGACGGTACCCGCGCTGGCGGCATTGCTCGAAGACCCCAGCCCCGCGATTCGGGAAGCGGCCGCACGGGCGCTCGGCGGACTCCGAGGGGCTGCAACTTCGGCGGTCGAAAGGCTCGTGCCGCTACTTCAAGACCGCGACGAAAATGTTCGCAAAGCCGCTGCCGACGCCGTCGGTCGCATCGGCGTCTTGCCCGAAGCCGCCACGGAAACTCTCACCGAAGGGCTGGAAAGCAAGGATAATCTGGTCCGGGCCCAGACGGCGGAAGCACTCGGCGACATCGGCGGCGCAGCGGCGGATGTGGCCGAAGCGCTGGTCGAAGCCGCTGGGGACGATAACGACCGAGTTCGCGCCAAGGCCGTCGAAGCACTCGGAAAGATCGGCGAAAGTGCCGCCGATGTGGCCGTGCCGCAACTCGTGCGGGCGCTGAAAGATCCGGACAACTGGGTGAGTGCGCTCGCCGCCGAAGCGCTTGGCGAAATGGGGGCGGGGGCCGATGAAGCGATCCCCGCACTCGTTCGTTCCTTGTCTCATGCGAACCTTCAGGTGCGGGTGAATGCCGCCGAGGCGCTGGGCAAACTCGGCCCGAACGCGGCCGCAGCGGTTCCCGCGCTGGAACGGGCCGCAAAGGATGCCGACGGCGGCGTGCGGCTCGGTGCGGTTCGCGCACTCGGTGCCGTCGGTCCGCCGACGTCGGAATCGGTAAGGGTCGTTCGTGCCGCACTCGCAGACCCGGACCCCCAAGCCCGCGCCGCCGCCGCCGAGGCGTTCGGCACCTGGGGGCAAGCCGACGACGCCACGCAAGCCGATTTACTTGCGATGCTCGACGATGCGAACGACGAAGTCAAAGCCCGCGTGGTGCGAATTCTGCCAAAACTCATCGGTGCGACACCCGCCGTCGTCGACGGATTAACGCGACGGTTGGCGGAAGACGACAGCGACTGGGTTCGCGTGGAATCCGCACGGGCGCTCGGTCAACTCGGCTCAGCCGCCGCTCCGGCCGGCGCGGCGCTCCTTCGTGCGGCACAAACGGGCGAAGTGGCATTGCGCGAAGAAGCGATGCGGGCGATGGCGGTGGCCCAACCCCCCGAGGCGGCCGAAGCATTCACGTCCGGCCTGCGCGATGCGGAAGCACAAGTCCGCAAGTTGGCATCGGCCGGTTGGCGCAAGGCCGTCGCCGTGCCCGAAGCCGCGATTCCCGCGTTGATCGAGGCGCTGCAAGACCCGGAGGTGCAAGTACGGGCGAATGCCGCCTACGCGCTCAGCCGCCTCGAAACGCTGCCACTTGAGGCGATTGCGATCCTCGCCGAGTGTGCCACCCACCCCGATGCGGGGCTACGCCTCAGTGCAGCGCTCGCGCTGCAAGGCGCAAAAGGCCGGGCCGCAACCGAGGCATTACACGCGCTCCTCGACGACCCCAACCCACGACTGCGACTGATCGCCGCTCGGCGCGTACTCAGCGACAACGCCACCGATGCCGAAGCGATTGCAGCCGTTTCCGATGCACTCGCATCGCCAACCGAAGCGATTCGCAAAGCAGCGGGCGAATTACTCGAAGCGTTTCCGAATCCTGCGCAAGTGCCACTTTAGCAATACTTTGTGTCGCGAAAACGAGTCGCCGATGCGTTTCATTCGCGAATCGGTTGTTTTTGCGGTATGATTTCCAGGAACTTATCGCTAACGCTTTGCATCGTATGTGCAGAACGCGACGGAACCTCTTGCACGGCGCAGGGTTTCATCCGATAATCACCACAAATACGGCACAGGTCACTCTTCTGAAAGGTTCACACATGTTCGGCATTACGGATCGTCGACACTTCATGGCCCACGCCGCCGGCGCTGCGGCTGTCACCATTCCCGGCATGGCCTTCATGACCGATCTCCGCGCCCGTGCCGCCGAGATGAAGAAGAAGCAAAAAAGCCTGATCATTATGTGGATGGGTGGCGGCCCCGCAACGATCGACCTCTGGGACATGAAACCCGGTAGCGCGAACGGCGGCGAACACAAGCCCGTCAGCACCGCAGCCAGCGGCGTGCAAATCACCGAACACCTGCCGAACGTCGCCAAGCAGATGAAGAATCTGTCGATCATTCGTTCGCTGTCCACCAAAGAAGGCGACCACGCTCGTGGTACCTTCCTGATGAACACCGGCCGTTCGCCGAACCCGCTGACCGAGTTCCCCTCGATCGGTGCGGTGATGTCGTACTACCAGGCGATGGACCTCGAGGCGATGAAAAACGCCGACATCCCCAGCTTCATCAGCGTTGGTGGCGGTCGCGTCGGCCCGGGCTTCCTCGGTATGAAGTACGCCTCTTTCGGCGTGCAAAATCCCGGTAGCCCACCAGAAAACGTCTCGCCACGCGTCGATGTTTCGCGGATGGATCGCCGCAAGTTGCTGTTCGAAGGCCTCGAAGGCGGCTTCAAGACCAACGTCCCCGCCGATGCCGCGAAGTCGCACAAGGAAGTTTACGACAAGGCGCTCAACCTCGTCACGAGTAGCCGCAAAGAAGTCTTCAACCTCGACAAAGAACCCGCCGCACTACGCGATGAATACGGTCGTACCGGCTTCGGCAACGGCTGTCTGCTCGCCCGCAAACTCGTCGAATCGGGCGTCGCTTGCGTCGAAATCGGCCTCGGTGGCTGGGACATGCACGCAGGCATCTTCGGTGCGCTTCAACGCCGCCTGCCAGAACTCGACAAAGGTATGGCCGCGCTGACCCGCGACCTCGCCGACCGCGGCAAGCTCAAGGACACCGTCATCGTGTGGATGGGCGACTTCGGACGCACGCCAAAGATCAACCAAAACGGCGGCCGCGATCACTGGCCCCGTTGCTGGTCGGTCGTGATGGGTGGCGGTAACATCAAGGGCGGCCAGGCTTACGGTTCGACCGACGCCGATGGCACCTCGGTGAAAGACAACCCCACCGACATCATGGACATGTACGCGACGCTGTACCGTGGCCTCGGTATCGACCCCACGCCACAAGCCGTCGCCGACGTCCGAGACAACCTCGGCCGCCCCTACTACATCGCCGGCGACAAGCCAAAGTGGATCAAAGAACTCGTCAGCTAGTTTTTGACAGAGATCCCACACGCGGCCCGCTCAGATGAGCGGGCCGTTTGCGTTAGTGCCAATCGTTAGCCCGAAGCGCAAGCGAGGGAGTTGCGCTATCCTGCAGTTCGAACATTTACTTCTTGAAATGCAGGCGATCCACGTCCAGGAGGGATTTCGTAGGGGCACCCCCAAGTGATGTGAAGTTGGCCTTTCAGTCGAATTTTCGCGAAAACGATCATCCGATTTCTGGTACCCACTTGCTCCACTCCGTTTCGGAGAAGCCCGGTT
>JANXNT010001399.1 GCA_025353985.1 Limnoglobus sp. | reverse complement strand
CTCTCTCGTTCAACGATAACCTATCACTTCGCCCCCACCCTCACAGGCGACACACTCCCCTTTTCGCCCGTTTGTCTCGGAGTCTCTTTGGCGTTTTGGCTACCGTGTTAACACTCCGATTCGTCTCGCACCTCGAACCGTCAGTCGAAACTCCGACCGCATAGTTCAGGCGAGAGACAGTTTCCGACATCGTCTGACGACCGGCCGCATCGCGGAGGTGGCAGAGGGTTCCGTACTGTAGTCCGCAATACCCCACGACCGACCACCCGACGAACTCACGCCGCACGAACGCAGTATCGAACTCGCGGGCATCGGTCATGTCTTACGGCACAGTGGAATAACGCACAACATACAGCGATGATTGCGTGCTATGTCCGCAGTAAACGTGGCGCAAGCCAGGCGATTCGCGCAAGAATACGTCATTGATTGGAACGCGACTCGCGCCTACATCCGCGCGTTTGGAACCAAGGACGAAAACGGCGAAGAACGCACCTATGTGGCGCTTCGGAAGGCGGCCTCCAAACGGCTCACAAGGGGTAACATCAAAGCCGAAATTGCGGCCGCTCAAGAAGAACTGCGTAAAGCATGTAACATCAATGCCAAAAGGATGTTGCGGCGACTGGTATCGATGGCGACGGTCGATCCCGCCGACCTGTTTGGCGAGGACGGCGAAAAGATGGTCATAAAACCAATCCACGCCATCCCGGCGATGGTCCGCAAAAGTATACTCAAAGTCAAAGTCAAGCGATCCCGTCGCGTGATCGACGACGAGCCGTTTGAAATCGAGGAAATCGAGTACGTTTTGCAGGATCGTTACCCGGCCATCACCGCATTGTGCAAGCGTCTGGGGATCACCAAAGACGACGCCGAATGGGCGGGGCTTATCGCCGCGGGCGTTGCAGCACTTCAAGCGGCACGCCAGCCGAATTCTGACGCTAGCCAGTCAACAGAGACTGACAAAGACAATCCAGTTGGCGGGGACGCAAGCGTCGGGTCCACCTAGTAAGGCTGCACATCGAACCGTACGACCCGCCATAACAGAACACTTTTACCGTCTTCGGCACGACGATTTAGAGCGGTAACCGACGCTTGCGCTGGCGGCGTGACACTCCAAGGTCGTGAAACGAAGCGACCCGCCCCAATGAGGCAGGTCATCGTGAGCAATCTGCTTCTAACCATCAGGAGGCGCAGCTTGCACACCCGGCGGCGTTTGCCTTCCACCCCTGCTCGGTCTCCTGAGAGTTCTTCTTCAGGTGGACGCGGGTATCAACGTGATCCACCCAGCCGACCGGGATGAAGTGGTGCTGTCCGTCTGGGCTGTCGCTCTTGGTCTACGGTAATGGTCTTTTAGTACTCAGTTTTGCAATACCGTAGACGTAGACAGCGTAGACGGGTCAAAAATACACTTCATTCGCACGATGCACGAACCATGGCGAGAATTCCCGTTTTGATTGGTTGAGGAAGTAATGCCCACGCTTGCAGTATCAATGACACGTCGGGGTCGTTACCGACGAGTGCGCCGGATTCTGCGCCACGATGGTCGTAAACTGTAGTATTTAAGGGGATTTCACTGGGTGTTCGAATCCCTCACTCTCCGTTTTTTCGGCAGTTAGGTTTTCACCTAACTGCCGATTTTATTTGGAATTGCAGCATTTCTGTCCTTTTCACAAAACCTAAAACCCTTTGATTTGTCGGATTTTTTTGCGCCCGACGATGCCGACGTCGGGCATCGCTTCACTCCGTCTCGATGGCAGTTCGATCTCAGACGCGTTGTTCAGCAGCGGGCACCGATTTTGGGTACTCATACCAATTCTTCGAGCGAGAACTGGCTCAACCCAACTGCCGCGTCGCGTGTGACGCTCGACGATCCGACCGATGGACAAACAGCTCCCTCCAGTCGTTCGCTCCTCGTGACTGTACGAGAATTCCTGCCCTTTATCACGTGGTAGACAGAGAATGTGTTCAAATCCGAAATCGAAAGAAGCCAAGAAACTCACTAACCCACGTATTTTTTAGGAAATTCGGCCGGGGTAGTGGAAAGGCACTCTCCGCTTCACCACGAACAGTGCATGATGAGATTAATTCCAGAGCGTTTTTTGCATTTTTGAGTTTTCAGTTGACAAATCTTCCAAAGTGCTAGACTATGAACGATCATATTGCTGGCTTAGGGAATTCTATGAAACGGGTTTCGATCAACACGATTGCCGAACAGGCTGGTGTGTCCCGGAATACGGTGTCGTTGGCACTCCGCGGCGACGCCCGCGTTGCGGACGAGACTCGAGATATCGTGCTGCGAACCGCCGAGAAACTGAATTATCGCCCCAACCTGCTCGCCCGCGCGATGGTCACAGGTCGCTCGTGCGTGATCGGGCTTGCGATTCCTCGGCTCGATTTTTCGTACATGCCCCGACTGGTAGACGCAATCCAAGAGGCTGCCTTTGACAATGGTTATGGCGTACTCACATGCTCGCACCACAACGACTTCGATCGGCTTCCGGAAGTATTGGCCTATCTCCACGATCGGCAAGTGGACGGTGTCATCGTTCACTGCCCGGTGCCGACGTGGAATCGACTCCCGCACGTCGCGCCGAAGCGACCGACCGTGAATCTGAGTTTCGGCCAAGAGCGATTTTCAGGACTGACATTCGATTTACTGCCCGGTGCCGCTGGCGATATTGCCGTCTCTAAGTTGGCCGCGGCGGGGCACCGGAAGTTTGGCTACGTGGGGGTACGAGATGGCTTTTTCGGCGAGTCCCGCTTGGGTGGGGTTCAACAAGCCGCCGCTCGACTCGGACTCAAGTCGGCGACGGTCTTCGTCGGAGAAGACTCCCTGGAAGGGGGGCGAGCGGCCGCCCGTCAATTTCTGAACGCAATCGTCCGGCCAACGGCTGTGGTTGCGTACACCGATGCGGTGGCTGTCGGCTTCATTATTGAGTGTACACAGGCGGGGGTTCGTGTACCGGAAGACGTCTCGGTGGTGGGAGTCGAC
>JANXNT010001378.1 GCA_025353985.1 Limnoglobus sp. | reverse complement strand
GTATCATCTTTGCGGCATCGGAAATGCCATCGTCGACGTCTTCCTGGAGTTGAGCGATGCGGAATTTGCGCCGCTCGGCTTCGAGCGCGGCACGATGCGTCTCGTCGAGAAGGCCGAACAAGACAGCCTGTTCCGCGCTTTTCACGATGCCAACCGCGACCTGCCGCTCGTCAGCGGTGGCTCGGTGGCGAATAGCGTCATCGCGCTATCGCAACTCGGTGGGAAGGGCGCGTTCATCGGTTGCGTCGGCGACGACCAGTACGGAATGCACTACGCATCCGAGTTCGAGAAACTCAACATCGACATCGGCAACCCGATCCTTCGCGGCGAAGCAACGGGTACCTGTGTCTGCGTGATTACACCCGATGCCGAGCGCACGATGCGCACGCACCTCGGTGTCGCCAGCCACCTGGCGGCCCGGCACATCGATGCCACACGCATCCAAAACAGCGAGTGGTTGTTCATCGAAGGCTACGTCTTTGCGAACCCCGAAACGGGTCAATTGGCGATCAAAGAAGCGATTGCCGTCGCCAAGGCGGCCGGTACGAAGATCGCGCTGACGTGCTCCGATGCCTTCGTGCCCGCCGTGTTCGGCACCGCGTTCCACGAGGCACTTCGCCAAAGCGATCTGCTATTCTGCAACGCACCGGAAGCGTGTGCCATCGCGGGTGTCGAGAAGCCCGAAGAGGCGTTCGCAAAGCTCAAGGAACTCGTGGCAAACGCGGTCGTGACCGATGGGCCGAACGGCGCGTTCGTGCGGTTCGGCGGCGCGGAATATCATGTGCCCGCGTATGCGTGCAAGCCGATCGACCTGACCGGCGCGGGCGACATGTTCGCGGGGGCATTCCTCTACGGGATCACGCAAGGGCTACGGCCCGATGTCGCCGCCCGTGGCGCGAATCTGCTGGCCATGAAGGTCATCACGCAAGTGGGCGCGCGGATCCACCACAGTACGAAAACGCTTTGGGACGAAGCCGTCCGGGGGGCATAAGCATGGCACGTTCGAAACTGTTCCTGGCGGTCGACGTCGGTTCCGACATTCGCAACTACGCGGTGCTGATGCAGCAAACGCTGGCGAAAACCGGCGCGGCCGTGAAGTGGGTCGAACCGCACAACTTGCACGTCACGCTGAATTTCCTCGGCGATGTCGACGACCGCGACATGCACACCGTTTGCCGCGCCGTGACGGCGGTGGCAGCGAACGAGCCGGGGTTCGCACTGTCGATAGCGGGCATCGGCGCGTTCCCCACGGTGCGTCGGCCGAAGACGATCTGGGGCGGAATCGCCGAAGGCACGGAGTCGCTCAAGCGACTTTACGAGACGCTCGAACCGAAGTTCCTGGCGCTCGGGTTATATCGCAAAGAAGAGCGAGGCTACACGCCGCACCTGACGTTGGGCCGCGGCAAAGACGAATCCGAAGAAGGCTTGCTCGCAGCCGAGATCGCGAAGCATGCCACATGGCACGGCGGCGAAGAGTTCATCGACGAAGTGATGATTTACTCGAGCGAACTCACCCGCGACGGCCCCGTGTACGCCCTCGTTGGCCGCGGCAAACTGGGCGGGTGATGGCTATTTCGTCCAGTCCACCCAATTGAGCCCCGGCACGCGGCCGAAATCGCGGATGTTGTCCGTGACGACGGTTGCGCCGATCTCTAGTGCCAGTGCCGCCAACCGGAGATCGTTTCGCCCCACGTTGAGTTTCATGCGGCGCAATGCTTCATGCCGAGCCACCGCCGCTTCTGTGATTGCAATGAGGGGGTATCGTGAAAGAAACCGCAATGAATTATTCAGTCGGTCTGCACCACTGGCTTGCTGCTGGGGGGTACGAGCACGTTGAAGAAAGGACAACCACCCACCGATGACTTCTTCCACATTGACAGAGGCAATGGCGACCACATCACCAAAGTTTGGTTCGGAATGCGTCATTTGACTCGCAATGGCCTTTGTGTGGCCATTACGTAGATGTGTGATGGTGGTGGTATCGAGCAGGAAAAGCGTCATCAGTCCGAATCCTCGACAGCGTTCACTACTTTTCGATATTCCTCAAACGCGATTTCCATTTCGGCATGTAGCGGATCGGCACGCATTCGTGCGCAGATTTCCTCCGTCGTTTCCGTATCGGTCAGTATCAGCGTCCGAATCTTTCCGCCGTTTTGTAGCCGCTTTCGCAGGGCGACATTCAGCGCAGTCATCGCCGCCGATTCCGTTGCGCCTTCGGCAATCAGGGTAACGGGGCTTTGCGTGGAGGCACGGTAGCCTGTTGATGATGGCTCGACGAGTACAGCGATTTCCATGGATTTGGCCCTCAGTGTTAGCGACATTGTACAGGATATCGCGAGTAGGATGTGCGGGGCCGAACCTTCTGGAACACGCCGGTGTCTTTTGGTACAACGATGCTACAAGCACCCGTAGCCCAACTGGATAGAGCAGCCGCCTTCTAAGCGGCCGGTTGTGAGTTCGAGCCTCACCGGGTGCAATGAGGGCGTAGCGATGGGTCAGACTCTCAATGCGCGGGTGGCCGTTTACACGGGCACATTCGACCCCGTTCACCACGGGCATTTCGACATCATCAAACGCGGCAGTCGCCTCTACGATCGGCTCATTGTTGGCGTTGGGATTAATACCGACAAAACCACGATGTTCTCTTTGGAAGACCGCGTCGAATTGCTTTGCGACGTGGCCAAACCGTTCCCAAATGTCGAAGTCCGCAGCTTCGAGGGGCTGGCCGTCCGCTTCGTTCGCGAGTCTGGCGCACGCATTATCTTGCGCGGCCTGCGCACACTCAGCGACATGGAATACGAGTTCACGATGAGCCTCATGAACTTGCACCTCGACCCCGAAATCGAGACCGTCTTCCTGATGGCCACCGAAGAGTATTCGCACGTCAGCAGTTCGCTATTGCGGCAGATCGCCGTGTTGGGCGGCGACCTGACGAAGTTCCTGCCGCACCAAGTCAAAGACGCACTCATGGAGAAGGTGAAGAAGCAGTAGCCGAAAGCCCACCAACGATCGTTGGTAGGCGTTGTTCACTTCACTTCCTTCTTCTTGAACAGCACGATGTGCTGCCAGGGTAGGCTTTTGTCGGTCTTGAGGTGTTCGAGTTCTGGGAACTGCTCCATCTCGATCGTCACTTGGCGTTCGGTCATTTTGTGGACCAACTTAATTGGCACTTTTGGGTCTTCGAGGCGAAATTCGACGAAGGCGATGCGGCCGCCGGGTTTCAGTGCGGCGATCATTTTCTCCGTCATTTCGTAGGGCTGCGAGAACTCGTGATAGACGTCGACGAGGATGATCAGATCGACTTTCCCTTCGGGTAATTTCGGGTCGGTTTCGGTGCCTTCGACGAGGTCGATGTTCGTGACGTTCTCTTTCTTCGCGCGGGTTTTAATCAACGCGAGCATCTCGGGTTGAATGTCCACGGCAAGGATTTTGCCCTTCTCGCCGACGAGTGGTGACATGCGGAAACAGTGATAGCCACTACCCGCGCCAATGTCGGCCACGGTCATTCCGGGCTGGATTTCCAGTGCTTTCAGCAGTTTCGCGGGGTCTTCTTCCTTTTCGCGTTCAGGGCGTTCGAGCCAGCCGGCCCCTTGGTGCCCCATGACATGGGCGATCTCGCGGCCGACGTAGAACTTGCCGATGCCGTCGGGGTCGTGGAGCTTTCGCGTTTCATATCGTGGCTTCTTCGGCTCCTCCGCCTGAGCGATCAGAACCCCGAAAACCACGATCCAACTGCTGATTGCGCTACGCATAATACACCTCCGTGAAAAGTTACTTTCAGCATACCGTAAACCGAGTGTCGATGTCTTTCTGGAAAAATTGTGCAATTTGTTGTTGACATCGAGCTTCCACTTGAGTGTAATCGTACACAAGTCGAGATAGATGATACGGCACGATTATGACAATGCTCTCCTTACTCTCTGTGAAACGGCTCCTCACTCTGGCGGCAACGCTAGTGGTGCTGGTTGCGTTTGGCGGTCAGGCAGAGGCGGGTTGCGGCGACTACGTGACGATTAACGGCGTGACGTTCGATGTGCCGATGGCCGGCCACAATGTTTCTGGCGAACCCGCCACGCCGATTCTGCCGAAGTGCCACGGGCCGAACTGCTCTGCGAAGCCGAACCCCCTCCCGCTGATCCCGCCCGTCAATCATACGAAGCTCGCACCGCCGATCGATGAATGGGTTGCGAAAGTGCAATCACTCGTAGCTCAAAAATCGTTGTCGGGACTTTCCACAGCGATTGTTTCTGTCGGTACGCCGATCCACTGCTCCTCGATCACCTATCGTCCGCCCCGTTCGATGTAATCTCACGACCGGTAACTCTGTGATATGACGTTGCGCCCTTATGGCGTTCCGTCGTGCGAATCGCCGTAACGGCGATGGCATTTCACGCGGTTGCTGGTGTCTGTCGTTCTCGCAATCTCACGATATGTCTCCGACGATTTTCACTGCTTTTGCAGTGATTCCTTGCGATGGTCCGCAATTGCGGATCGGTCTTTCTCCATTATTTCGTTACTCTCCCTTACTTCTGGTGTTCCCATGATTCGTCGCACGCGCTCGGCGTTTACGCTCATCGAATTGCTCGTCGTCATCGCGATTATCGCGATCCTGATCGGGCTGCTGTTACCTGCCGTGCAGAAGGTTCGCGAGGCCGCCGCCCGCAGCCAATGTACGAACAACATCAAACAACTCGGCCTCGCCGCACACAATATTCACGACGCATTGGGCTACCTGCCCGCTTCCGATGCGGGGATTCCTCCGGGCGGAACGATCAACACGGGGCTGTCCGCATTCGCGTACATGTTGCCACAAATCGAGCAAGAAAACGTGTATCGCTTGATCGACCTGACGGCAAAATGGGACACCGCCAACAACGCGAATGCGCGTGCCGTGGCTATCAAAACGTTTCTCTGTCCTTCGGACCCCGTGAACTCGGTGCCGGCCGGTTGGGCAGGGATCAACTACCGCACGAACTCGGGGAACGGGTTGTTGAACAGCCAGCCATCGGCGACGGGGCCGAACTCGCTTTTGCCAAAGCCGAACGGCCCATTCGTGCCACAAATCACGACGACGTTCGCAGCAATCACCGATGGCCTGAGCAACACCGCCGGTTTCAGCGAACACTTGAAGGGCGATTTCAACCAAGCCGTTTCGTCCCCAACCGACACCTTCCAACCCGGCGTTTACCCGAACACGCCCGATGAATCGGTGGCGATCTGTGCGGCCACCGATGTGACCGATCTTTCAAAACAAGGCCGGTCGGATGTCGGTGCGCCGTGGCTGCAAGGCTACCACTCG
>JANXNT010001337.1 GCA_025353985.1 Limnoglobus sp. | reverse complement strand
CCCCCGTCAGCCCGCCGCCCGCTACGGCCCGGCCCGCGCCGCCACCTGCTAGCCGTCCGACACGCGGTAAGCCGATCGAAGATCACGAAGAATTCGACGACGAGGAAAGCGACCCGGCGAAGCCACGGAAGAACTGGCGCGAAACCGACTCGGAGAAGGAAGCGCGGAAACTCGACGCGATCGACGTATATTTGCAACCCGCCAAAATGGGCATGAGGTTGATGGCGTTCGGCGCGGTCGCCTCGGCTCTGACGCCGATCTTCTTCCTGCTCTTTTTCGTGTCAACGCTGATCGGCCCGAGCGGCATCATGCCGGTGCTTTACGTTTGCACGTTCGTCCTGAGTTTGCACTGGCCGCTGACAATTGCCGGTTTCGCGTGGTGTTGCATGGGGCCGCGTGCGATGCGCTCGATGGCGGTCGCGGGGTTGTGCGTGATGCTGGCCCACTCGGCCGTCACGTTCATTCTCGTTCGCGGTGCGAGCGAAATGATCAACATGAGCACGACGGGCTTCCACCATTCCGCCGATTCCAGCGCGGTCGTCGGCTCGCTCATCCTCAGCGGGCTGTTCAACAACCTCAGCTACATTACCCATCTGCCCGCGTACATCTTGTTTTCGTCGTCGATCGGCAACATCGCCTGGATGATCTGGCCGATGTTGGCTGCGGCGCTCGAATTCGCGAAACTCTCGCTGATCGGCATCATCACCAATGCCTACTGCATCGAAGGGAAAGACCCCGAAGCGGGCCACCTGGCGCTGCGGTTCGTCTATCGCATCTTCTGGCTCGTAATCATCGGCGTCGTGCTGGAAATTGCGCTGATTATCGGCTTCAGCCTGACGGGTGGCGACCGATTGTTGCTCGCGTGGTTCGGCCTGCCGGTGATGCTGATTGTGGTCGGGTACAACCTCTGGTGGGCGTTCGCCTGGTACGAGCAATGCCGCGTAATGTTCGAAAGCATCGAAGTCATGACCGCCGCCCGCTACGCCGACAAACGCGCCCGCATCGACACGTATTATTGACGTCTGCGATTTTATGACTGTCTAAGTCGCCTTGATTTCTTCCGGACTCGCAACTTCAAAAGTCTGGATGTGGGTGATGTCCACGCGCTCCGCTACGCATAGCCTGCGCGTCGCGGCTAATTTTTCCACGACACCGGTATCGCCGCAACAAACGATTACTGCCCGAGGCTACCAGGGGGCATGATTTTGGCCTTGGGAGTCGACGGAGATGGCGTGCCGGTGGTTTTCATTGGCACGCCGACCGAGGCGGTTTTTAACCGGTTCGAATTGCTGTTTGGGGCCGACTTGGCCTCGACAGATTTGGCACTGTCGCCGCAACCGGTCGTTGCGGCCGCCACAGCGAATGTACACAGGATCGTCGCGAATCGTTTACGCATGATGGACTCCGCCAAACTGTGAAAAAATCGATTATTCGAAGGTCACGATGTCGCCGTCTTGGGCACCAGCGAGACTCGCGTATGTGCCGAAGTCGATCGAACCGCTGATCGCACGAACCGAACCGTCCATGAACACGGTGTTGATGCGGCCACCCGTATGCGGGCTGCCAGGGATACCCGCACCGAGGCCACGGCCGCGTGGGGTCATGTCGCAGTTCGGCGATCCGGACGAGGGGCAGACGCCGAAGTTACTCGGCGTGAAGCCGTGGCCATAATTCGCTTGAAACCAGCCGTTCGAAGGGTGGCCGGGGGCATATTCCACATATCCCCCGCCCGATTCGATGATGCCGATCGTGTTGCTCGTGCCGTCCGTTACGCCCAGAATCGAAAGTGGCGAACGATACTGGAACGGGCCCATGTAGGCATCGTTACCGTTGTTGTCAGCATCCACGTAGCCGATGTTCACGAGGTAGTTCGTCTTGGCGGAGGTTCCCACACCGGGATAGTTCGGTTGGTCGAAAAAGAACGCGCTGTTACTGACTGGGCCTGCACTCGTTCCGGGAGGCCCCCACGCGCCGCCCGATGGATAGTGCTTGCCGGCCACACCGACTTGATTGCGTGCCGAAGTGTTGACGGCGGCATCGGGGCTTTGTGCTGAAGGGCAAATAAAGCCTTTGAACGAACCTTCCGCCGCATAGGGCATACCCGTGGCAGGAGTGACGCCGTAAGCCGGGAATACGGGCAGCGCCGCCGACGCCCACCAACTCGCGCCCGGTGCGATGAAGTTCGGCTGCCAAATCTGGAATCGAGCATCTTGCTCAAGGTATGGCAACAACAGCACCAGCGCCGTGAAGCCACGCTTGTTCATGCTCGGCGGCAGCTTCTGATACGAGCTTTCGTAGTTATGGAAGCTCAAGCCGATCTGCTTCATGTTGTTCGTACACGTCGTACGGGCCGCCGCTTCGCGGACCTTCTGCACGGCGGGCAACAGCAGGCCGATGAGGATCGCGATGATCGCAATGACTACCAAAAGCTCGATGAGCGTGAATCCACGCGGTTTTCGTAAGTGGCTTCGCATGATCCGAGTCCTCGGGCAGATAAAGAGTAAACAGAATCGACAACACGCGATAAAGGTAGGTACCGCAACTAATCGGAATCCGTTGTGCGGGCAAGTGGCCAACACAACGGAGAGCGTAGAACCGTTCCAGGCGGAATAATCGCAAGCGTGGCAATTCAATTTGCGAAATGAGAAAGGATGTGCGAGAAATCCATCCGCAGCATGAAACATCGGGCGGCATCGTTACTCCACGTACGCCGAAGTCGCCGCTTTTCGGTAAGTTTCTTCCAAATCGACGATCACGACGACATCCGTTCGGGTCGTGGAAAATTAGCCGCGACGCGCAGGCTTTGCGTAGCGGAGCGCGTGGACTTCACCCATTATCCAGACAATCCCGTCGAATCGGGGTAATGCGCACGCGCTCCGCTGCGAGGACTCCGCGTCGCGGCTAATTTGCTAACTTCTAATGCCCCACGGACCCGAAGAGCTTTCCGCCGTCGAACAGCAAGTAGCCGTTGGCCGTTAATGCGAGGCCCAGGAGCGCCAGCACGATGCTTGCGTAGAACGCCCAACGCTTGCCGGAGAGCATCGCGACCGATGCCAGCACGATCGAGATTTGCAGCAAAACCTCGGCAAAGTCGAAGTACGGGTCGCGAGTGTGCGAGTCGTCGCGGATATGTTCGTGGTCTTTCGCTTCCTTCGAAATGGTCTCTTTTTCGACCTTATACTCGTCGAGTTTGGCTTTGATGCGCGCCAGTGATTTTAAGGCTTTTGCCTTGGCTTCCGGGCTAACGTTGCCATCAAGGTCGCGTTCGATTCGCTCGGACTCA
>JANXNT010001330.1 GCA_025353985.1 Limnoglobus sp. | reverse complement strand
GTCGGGTAACGGCAGGAGTTTGCGTTCTTCGTAGTCGTGGATCATTTCGCTGTAACGGCCAAACGACTTGAGTTGCAGTGGCATTTGCTTCTGGAAATTCAGCGTGTCGATGACCATCGGGGCGATCGCTTTGACACGCTTGTCACCGGAGGCGGCCGTCAGCCAACTCGTCCAGCCACGCTTCGATGCCCCGGTAATCACGAACCCGGTGACGTCGTGGTTCCACTCTTTTTTCGCGAACGCCTGGAGGGCATCCATCGATTTGACGACGCTCTTGGCCATCGGGAACAACAGCGGCCACGAGCCATCTTTGGTGTCGAGATAGCGTACGAACGTCTCCGCGATGAGCGCATCTTCCTTTTTCTCGCCGCCGATTTTGGGCATCGGTTGTTTGGGAATGCCGAACAGGAAGGCGACGGGTGCCTTCACGCGTTTGGCGATTTCCGTTTGGAAAAACGCGTTCGCGGAACCGCCCGCTTTGCCGCCCGTGTTGTAAATCACCATCGTCGCGGTCGGCTTCACATCGGTCGGAAGGAACACGAGGAGATCGTGATCCCAGACTTCGCCGTGCCACTTTTGCGAGACGAGGTGCAGCGTGTACATCTTCCCGGCGGGTGCCTCGGTCACGTCGACTTGCTTCCAGGCGTAGTCGGGTTCGGGCTTGTCGATGTAGTCTTTCAGGTCCGTGGGCGGCAACGGCGCTTGCGCGAACGCAGGCGATTGCCACGTGGCGAGACTGCACATCGCGAGCAACAAAAACTGTCGTTTCACGAACGATACCTCCGGAGATCGAGTGACCGTGATTTCGTATCAGCGAGCGCCACTAACATAACGAAAAAAAATCTCCTCCGCGATCCCCTAGAGAAAATTATTCGGGTGGGGTATAGTTGAAATATGAACCGGCAGGGTCGGCTCGGTACTATTCATCGAATGAGTGCGAATGGCCAGCGCGTGGAAAGAAGCGATCCGGAACGCGGCCCGTGCGGCACGGAAATGGGCAGATCGGGTGTCGGCTCCGGTCGCACCGCGGAAGCCAATCGCAAGCCACACGACGTACGAGCCGATTCGCAAGGTGCAACTGACCGACGAAGTCTCGCGGATGCTGTTCGACGAATACGCCGCCCACCGCAAAACGGAACGCGGCACCGAGGAAACCGGCTGGGTCTTACTCGGCATTCGCAACGGCGATGAAGCGATCGTGATGGTTACGCTACCCGCCGGGGCGGAGCGCGATGCGGGCGAAAGCCACGTGCAGTTTCATGCGGAGGCCCAGGCCGTTGCGAGCCGAATCGTACGGCAATCGGACAAACGGCTGACGTTACTCGGTGTCGTTCACACGCACCCCGGCACACTCCGGCACCCGAGCAGTGGCGATTTCCGTGGCGACCGCGAATGGGTACAGAATTTGCGGGGTGGGGAAGGGATCTTCGGCATCGGCACCGTGGCCGACAATGCCCCGAAAACCGGCGTGGCCATCCACCCGCAACCGCAGACTTTGCAGTATGCCGACTTGCGGTTCGATTGGTATACGCTCGCCGAGGGCGAGAAAAAGTATCGCCCGGTGCCCGTCGAATTGACCATCGGCCCGGACTTAGCGAAACCGCTACGCAAAATTTGGACGGACATCGAGAATCATGCCGTGGCGATCGATCGACTCGCCCGGCAACTGATGAACGTCCAGTTCGAGATCGGCGAAAGTCTGAACATCCTGGTGGGGTTGGCCGCGAGTGGCCAACTCCGCGCGTGCATTGAAGGAAAGTCCGTGCGGTTCTTTTACGAAGTCGGTGAGGATGCCTTCCAGATCGATCTACCCGCAGGAACGCGGCCCGATCAGGGGATCTACCTCATCCTGGCCGCATTGGCCGCACGCGGTTGATATACTCTCGGTTGCGAGGGTAATTTCGAGTCGTTCCATCCGGAACGGCTCATCGTTCGCCCGAATGGGGAGGGTATCGTCATGGACTTCCGACCGCTGAACGAATTGGAACGTCGCCACCTGATTACCGCGCTGCGCGGGAATGCCGACGGCAACCGCGTCCTACTCATGGATCGCAAAGATACGAGTTTCGCCGGGAGCGCCGAAGAGGTGCCCGACGAAGAAGTCATTAACGCGATCAAGTCTGTCCCGTGCCATTACTGATCCGAAGTGTCGAGTGGTGAGTGACGAGTGGTGAGTGGTGAGTGGTGAGAAAAGACTTCTGACCTCTCATCACTCGACACTCCTTACTCCGAAATTCTCGCCACTCGTCACTCACTACTCGCCACTACGCGAACATGGGTTTACTCGACACCGAATCGGGCAAACGTCGGCTGCTGTCCGTCGATTTGCCCGTCATTGAGAAATACAACGACGGCCGCGATCTGGAGTTCCGCATCCGCATCCAGAAGGTCGGTAGCACGCTCGTACTTTGCTACAACCTCAAGCCGGGGCACAACGTCTACTCGATCGAGACGCGATTGCTTTCGAGCTACCCCACCGTACCGCCCGAAACCCGCATCCAAACGCCTCTGAAACACTGCCCGCACTTGCTCGAAGGGCAAACGCTTTGCCTGTGGCGCCAGGGTTCGACGCGGACGTCGAACCGCTGGGATCCCGCCAAGTTCACGTGCATCTTCGCGGTGCAGGCCGCGTGGCGCTGGTTAGCCTGTTACGAAATTTGGCACGATACGGGCGAGTGGCCGCTACCGGAAGCGAAGTAACGATGGCGCATCTATTCCAAGTCGGTGCGGGTAGCGGCGGTATCGTCGTCCTCGATCTCGTCTGTCGCGATCCGAAAATCACCCACGTGACGCTGATTGAGCCGGATGTTTACGAAGCGCACAACGTGCATCGCCACCTGTTCCCAGCGTCGGCAGTCGGGCGAAAAAAGGTCGAACTCGCCGCCGAGTGGTTGCGCGAACGGCGGCCCGATTTTCAAGTCGATGGCCACTGCGTCGATCTCACCGATCCGGCACAACAAGTCGCGATGAATGCGGCGGTGGCTGCGTGTGATTTCGGCGTGTGTGCAGCCGACAATGAGGAAGCGAAGTTCCACTTCGATCGGCTGATGCGAGCGCACGGCAAACCGTGGACGCTCGGCGAAGTGCTCTCCGGTGGCATCGGCGGCTGGGTGCATCGTTTCGCGAGTGATGGCCCGTGTTACGGTTGCGTGGCGAGTCACTTGAAGCGTAGCGGGCCGAACGAGTCACCGATTTCGCCGCCCGCGGATTATTCGCAGCCGAACGCCGCCGTGGCGGAAACGCGCATTCCTGCGTCTCGTGCGAGTATCGCCACGATTGCCGGATTCCACGCGATCGCGACGCTCGCACTCCTCGAACCTCACGATTGGACGTCGATGCTTTTGACTTTGCAACGTGTGCCTGGCGTCTTCGACGAAGCGTTCCGTACGCATCGCTTTCGCATTCCGAAATCCCTCTCGTGTCTCATCTGCTCGGTCGAACCGGTTACGGTAACCGGGGAGGAACTCGATGTGGCCCTCGATCAAGCTCTGGCTCGGTTGGGTCATGAATGATCTGATTCCCGCCGCACGCGGTCGGCCCGGCAATCAGGCCGTCCACCTGCGCTACGAAGCCGTCGGACGGACGTTCTACGAAATGCCGATCCCGTGGAGCGCGGAGGCGGTCATCGTCGAAGTGCTTCTACGCTTGGCACCACCGATGCGGCAAAAGAACGATTATGCACTCCGCATCCCTGGCTGTCCGCCGATACTTCCCGATCTCCTCCGCAAAGACGACAAAGACCCGAAGCGCTATCGCCTCACGTTCCGATTGCCCGCACCGGAAGTATCGGTACGGGCGGAATTATTGTGGAAGATGCGGTTGATCGCCGATGTGCCGATCCCTGTGCTGACGGCGGATGCGTTCCTTTCGCAATTGCAAATCGCGAACCCGACGGTTGCGGTCAAACTCGGCGATTGCACCGTGGCCGCGACGACGTTCGTCGCCGCCCAGTGTCGAGGTGTCGCGGCGATGGCGGTGATCAAAAGCCCCACAACGCTCGCGCCGCTCGCCGAACTCGGACTCCACGTGACGTTCCGCTCGGACCGCACGGCCATCGAGTACGACATCCCGGTGACACTGACGAGTTCGCAACTGTCGTTCAAGGAAGCGATGTTTGCGGTGTCGCCGCCGAAATTGCCCCGGAAGTCCGGGAATTACTCCGCCACGTGGTACGCCGGGACGAAGCAGCTAGCGAGTATCAACTTCGTCGCGGTCACGCTGGCTCAATTCGCGAAGTCGCTGCGCGTGTCGGGCAGCCGGTTCGCGATTGCAGATCGAACCGGCCAAGTGCGGATGATGCGACATCCACCGCAAACGCCCGGCGAGGCGGTTCGCATCGGCCCATGTTTCGTGCTGAACAGCTATGAATTGGGCATGGCTGGCTGGATCGATTTGCGTGCCGTCGCACAATCCACTGGCAGTTCGCAACACCCGCCACTCGAACTCACGGGATTGGTATTAATCACCGATGGCCCCTCGTTGTTCGCGCCGGGAATGCTCGATGATGCGATGCTCCACGGCATCACCGCATTCGAGTTGCGCTACCGCAAACAACTCCTCTCCGTGCTGTCTTTGAACCCCGTACCGATGGCCGCATTCAACGCAGAAGGCGGCTTCAAACCGCCACCGGATTTCAGTTGGAGTCCCACCGCCGACGAAGAACTCGCACAAAAACTCTCCAAACTCATGCGCGGCGAGGAGTAATTACACTTTGCCTTGTCGCAACGCCAGTCGCGCCGCGCCGCCGGTGCCGATGAACCCGGCATCGGAGCCGAGTTTTGCGAACGCGATCTTCACTTTCTTCACCGGGTGCGGCAGTCCGAATCGCGTCGTGTATTCGTGAATTTTCGCACGGAACGACTCCGCCACCGCCATGCCGCCGCCAAACACGATCATCTCCGGGTCGACGGTGGCGATCAACGCACACGCGCCCAACGCCAGATAATACGCGGTGTCGTCGACGATCTCCATCGCGAGTGCGTCGCCCTCACTCGCGAGTTGGAAGATCACTTTTGCAGTGAGAACATCGTCGTTGGCGGTGTAGTATTCCTTCAATTTCGAAGGTCCGCGATACGTTGCCAGTTCCTCGCGGGTTCGCCGAACGACGCTCGAAGCGCTGCCGTAGGCTTCGAGGCAACCGCGCGAACCGCACCCGCACAGGCGGCCGTGCGCCGGCGATTCGATTCGCATGTGGCCGAGTTCGCCACCGTGGCTATGTTCGCCTTCGACGATGAAATCATCGAGGATAATCCCACCGCCGACGCCGGTGCCAAGTGTGAACATCACCATGCTGCGGGCTTCGCGACCGGCACCCACCCAGTATTCGCCGTACGTCGCCGCATTTGCATCGTTCTGGTAAACCGTCGGCAAACCGAACGCCTTCTGAATGTGATCGCGAACCGGCACGTTCTTCCACGGCTTCAGGTTCGGCGGGTCGAGAATCAACCCGGCCTTGATGTCCATCAGCCCCGGTGTCGCCACGCCGATTGCAGTGATTTCCGTCATCGTCAGTTTCGCCGCCGCCACGGCACGCCGGATCGTTTCGCACATCGTTTCGAGGCCCGCATCCTGCCCGCGTTCCGGCTCGGTGGCCATCACAACGGGCGTCGACAGCGGCAAACCCTCGTCGTTCACGACCGCCGCCTTCATCGTCGTACCACCCACATCAAGCCCAACGTAATGACCGGCGGATGCCATGACTGTCTCGGTTCAGGAAGGATTTTTGGAAGCAAGAGTTAAATTGGTTATACGAATGGTACGGCAGTGACATCGCGATCCCCGGAGAATTCAATCCCGTTCGCTCAACGCGTCAGCGAGGGATTGAGTTTGACTCTTCGTGCCGGCTCACTCTGGAACAATATTGCAGGGGAAGATGCGGCCTTGAAATCTGACGCCCGCCAAAGGGCAGTCGAG
>JANXNT010001281.1 GCA_025353985.1 Limnoglobus sp. | reverse complement strand
GCCATCTGGCCTGGATCAAAACGTCGCGCGCCGAGGGTGGCATCGGTCGGCTGAATTACCCGCTGGTTGCTGACCTCACGAAGCAAATCAGCAAAGATTACGACGTGCTTCTCGATGGTGGCGTGGCACTGCGCGGGCTGTTCCTGATCGACCTCGCTGGCGTCGTGCGGCACATCACCATTAACGATCTGCCGCTCGGCCGCAGCGTCGACGAAGCGATCCGCGTCCTGGATGCCTTGCAGTTCTTCGAGAAGAACGGCGAAGTCTGCCCCGCCGACTGGAAGCCCGGCCAAGCGACGATCAAGCCAACTGTAAAAGACTCGAAAGAGTACTTCCAGAAAGCCGGGAAGTAACTGACCTCATTTAGCCGCGCCGCGTAGTCTTCGGAGCGAAGCGCGGGGCGGAAACTCTCCGAACATACGCGAGACATCTGATACGCCGTGCCCGCGCTTCGCTACGCAAAGCCTTCGCGGCGCGGTTAAACGAATCCCCGGCGCATTGACGGCGGGTGCTTGAAACGTAAGATGTGCCATTCGGTAATCATACTTTAGCGGAGATTGGGTCATGGCGAAGGGTAAAGAAGCGCGGCACATCATTAAGCTCGTCAGCAGCGAAAGCAACCACTGCTACTTCACGCAGAAGAACAAGAACAACAGCAAGGAACGGATCTCGCTCAAGAAATACGATCCGGTTCTGCGAAAGCACGTGATGTACAAAGAAGCGGGCAAGCTGTAACGCAATCAATATCCACGTGAACCGCGAGCAATGCTCGCGGTTCGACTGCGCGCGGCACTTGCAACGACACCCTTCGCCCGTTACCGTAGAAACAACTAATCCCTCCCGCACGCTTGGGCCATCGCATGTCTCCGTTTCCGGGCCTCGATCGCGTTTTGGCCGTGATCGGTCGTACACGTCACAAGATGGTCGCTATCGAACTCGAAGAAGCCGTCAAACGCGGTAACTCGTTCCTCGAAGTGCGGCTCGATTTCCTCGCGAAAGCGGTCGATTTCAAGCGGATGTTGCCGCACAAAAAGTGCCCGTGGGTGGCGACACTGCGGCGTCCGCAGGATGGCGGACGCTGGCCCGGCAAGGAAGACGACCGTCAGGCGGTGCTTCGCCAGGCGATCGTTTCGGGCTTCGATTGGGTCGATCTCGAAACCGATATCGCCGACAAGATTCGGCGTTTTGGTGCGGTGAAGCGGATCATCAGCTACCACAACATGACGGAAACGCCCGCGAACCTCGACGAGATCTACGAAAAGATGCTCGATCAGGATGGCGATGTTTACAAGATCGCGGTCATGGCGAACACCGCCGCCGACATTGAACGCATCCTGAAAATTCAGAAGTCCGCACCGAAGCCGACCGTGGCGTTCGGCATGGGCGAGATCGGCATCCCGACGCGATATACCTCCTTGAAGTTCGGCGCGCCCTGGATTTATGCCGCATTCAACAAGGAACGCGGCATCGCACCGGGACTGCCATCGGTGGACGATTTCAAGACGACGTACCCCGTGCGTTCTATTAACGCCGAGACGGAAATCTTCGGCGTGATCGGCGACCCCGTCGGCCACAGTTACAGCCCGGTTTTGCACAACCACATGTATTTGCGAACGAAAACGAACGCGATTTATCTGCCGTTCCGCGTACCGGTCGGCACGCTGCCCGATATGGTGAAAGTGTTCGACGCGGTCCCAGTTTCGGGCTACAGCGTGACGATTCCGCACAAGCAAGCGGCGGCGGAACTGGCGGGCGAATCCGAGGCATTCGTGAAACTCTCCGGGGCGGCCAACACGCTCGTACGCCGCCCAAACGGCACGTTTTTTGCCGCAAATACCGATTACTCGGCTGCCGTGGAATCTTTGAAAGCGCACCTGATCGCACAATCGACTGAAGGCGAAGAGGCACCGCAAATCAACCAGCTTGCGGTGCTGATCCTCGGG
>JANXNT010001286.1 GCA_025353985.1 Limnoglobus sp. | reverse complement strand
TCAGTTGCTACAAGCGAATGCCGAACTTCACGGCATGAAGGTGCAGAACCTCGACGACACGAAGCCGACCAAAGAAGCGGTGCAAAAAGTGCCGCAGACGATGGCCGAGTTGTACAAACTCGTGCCGATCACGTTCGAAGGCAACACGCTGACCGTCGTGATGTCCGACCCGAACAACTTGCAAGCGCTCGACGACATTCGGAACTTCCTCGGCATCAGCGAAGTGAAGGCGGTGCTCGCGCCATCGAAGGCCGTCGAAGAGTTGATGAAAAAGGCGTACAGCAAGGGCGGCGGTGGCGGTGGTGGCCCGAACGACGATGAATCGATTGCGAACATCATCGCGCAGATCGAAGCCGACCCGGATATTGGCCGCGCTTCGGGCAAACGCGAAGCGAGTATCGACCTCGATGGCCTCGAAGAAATGGCCAACTCCGCACCCGTGCGAAAGCTCATCAACATGGTGTTGCTGATGGCCATTCGCGACCACGCCTCGGACGTTCACTTCGAACCGTTCGAGGAAGAATACAAGATGCGCTACCGGTGCGATGGCGTGCTGTACGAGATGGTGCCACCACCGCGCCACCTCGCGAATGCGATCTCGTCGCGGATCAAGGTCATGTCGAATCTCGACATCGCCGAACGGCGTTTGCCGCAAGACGGACGCATCGAACTCAACGTCGGCGGCAACCCGATCGACATGCGGGTGAGCATTCTGCCGACGCTGTTCGGCGAAAGCGTCGTTATCCGGGTGCTCGACCGCTCGAACGTCGGCCTCAGCCTCGACCGCATCGGTATGGGGCCGAAGATCCTTCGCGATTTCCGCAACGTCATCAAGAAGCCGAACGGCATTGTGCTCGTCACGGGGCCGACGGGTGCAGGCAAAACGACGACGCTGTACTCGGCACTGTCGGAACTGAACGACCTCGAAACGAAGATCATTACGACCGAAGACCCCGTCGAATACGAAATCGACGGGTTGATACAGTGCCCGATCAACCACGATATCGACCTGACGTTCGCCGTGGCGTTGCGGGCGATTCTTCGCCAAGATCCCGACGTGATTCTCGTCGGCGAAGTGCGCGACTTGGAAACCGCACAGATCGCGATCCAAGCTTCGCTGACCGGGCACCTCGTGTTCAGTACGCTGCACACGAACGACGCACCGAGTTCGATTACGCGGATGCGCGATATGGGCGTCGAGCCGTTCTTGCTGACGGCGACCGTCGAAGCGATCGAAGCCCAACGGCTCGTGCGTCGCGTTTGCCCGAAGTGCAAGACCGGCTACGAGCCGACCCGCGATCAGATGATGGAACTCAACCTGACCCCCGATGCGGTCGCCGGTCGCAAGTTCTTCTACGGCGAAGGCTGCGACAAGTGCAACAACCTCGGCTTCAAGGGCCGTACCGGACTTTACGAACTGCTGATTATGGACGAC
>JANXNT010001276.1 GCA_025353985.1 Limnoglobus sp. | reverse complement strand
GGTTCGAGTCCGAGGATCGGTACGCCTTCACTCGCGGCGGCGGCTAGTTTCGCAATACCCTGTGTGGCAAGCTGTTTCGCTGCTTTCAGGAACCCCTTCGAGATCATCGCTCGCCCGCAACAGATGCCCGCAAGTTCGACCGCGTACCCGGCACGTTCGAGAACTTCGATTGCAGCACGCCCGATTTGTGGCTCCTGAAATGTCGTGAAACAATCGTCGAGCAGTATCACACGCCGCGTGTTTTTCGATACGGTTTTTGCGCGTTCGCCGAACTGATTGCGCACGTGTGCCGAGTGCCATTCGGGTAGCGGTCGGCGCTTGTCGATACCGATTGTGGCTTGCATGAGACTCCGCACGAAGCCGCGCCGACCGAACCAATTCGACAGCCCGGCGAACCGCGACGCGAGCGGGGAAAGCCAGTCGATGTTCTTGACGGCGAGGTGCCCAAGCGGACGGCGACGCTTCGCAAAATAAGCTTGCAGGAACTCCGCTTTGAGCTTCGCCAAGTCGACGTTGCTCGGGCATTCGGTTTTACAGGCCTTGCAGGACAGGCACAAATCCATCACGTCGTACAGCCAGCGTTCGCCGAGGGGCGCGCGAACTGCGGGGGCGTTGTCGGGCGGTTGCAGCGCGAGCCGCAGTGCGTTCGCGCGGCCGCGGGTGCTATCGCGTTCGTCGCGGGTGGCCCGGAAACTCGGGCACATCGCGCCGCCCTGCGTCTTCCGGCAGACGCCCGCGCCGTTGCACAATTCGATGCTGCGAAAGAATCCGCCGGTGCCGCCGAAGTCGAGGACCGTCAGTGGATCGGGCGCTTCGACGCCCGGCGGCAGACGCAGGTTCTCCTCCATGCGCGGCGAGTTCACAACCTTGCCAGGGTTCAGAATCCCGTTGGGGTCGAAGGCGCGTTTGATGTCACTGAATGCCGTATAAATCGCGTCGCCGAACATTTTGCGGTTCCATTCGCTCCGCACCAAACCGTCGCCGTGTTCGCCACTCAGGCTTCCGCCAAATTCGAGAACGAGGTCGGTCACATCGGTCATGATCGCCCGCATTCGGACGATGTCGCTCGGGTCGTGCAGGTTCAGCACGGGGCGAATGTGCAGGCAGCCGACACTCGCGTGGCCGTAGAATGTGCCATCGGTTCCGTGCTTGTGGAAGATCGCACGGAAGCGGTCGGCGAACTCCGGCAACTTCTCCGGCGACACCGCCGTGTCTTCGCAAAACGTCACCGGTTTTCCGTTGCCGGGCATACTGTAAAGCAGCGGCACTGCGGCACTT
>JANXNT010001253.1 GCA_025353985.1 Limnoglobus sp. | reverse complement strand
ACCCCGTGAACGGTTACTCTTATTGAACATCATATTGATTCTATTTCTGCAATTCTGTTTCAATCGGTCGGGCCTTCGTTTGACGATGATGAATTGGTAGCCTTTTCGCTCCGATAGTAGTCATAACCCAAGTATTAAATTTATGATAACCGTACAACGTCTTCTGAAAATTGGCCAAATTTAGACATTTTTAGGTAGTTTTTCAGTCTACATGAATCAAAGTGCCATTTCGCCGTGCAGTTTGTCAGTGTCCGGCAAGTTGCGCGCATACATTTTTGAGGGGCGGAGGTCGGGTTGAGAAAAATCGGCGGCGTTCCCTGTCTCGCGTACACGCGATTTCTCATGCAGCCGCTCGTCACGATTAATCGCAACGGCAACACGCACACGCTCAGAAGCTATCCGAGAAGCAATATTCCTATAATTTCTTGTATTTGAACGGTGCGTGACCTTCCTTGGGGGCCATGCGTTGCAGCAGGAGCTGGCCTACGATGCCAGCGGTTTGGTGTTACTGACAACCGATCATCATCGATTTCACGACGAAACCGGAACCGGCGCACTGGGCACCCACAACCGGCGTCAAAGCCCGTGTGAGCTATCTGCCATGCATTTTGGCAGTCACATGATACAATTCAATTTACACGATTATTACATTCCAATTTGGAAGCGGGGCATGATCCGCATTTCAATCAATTCAGCGCCACACCGTACTCGTCGGCGATTTTCTGGAAGAGTCTTGTGAGCAATCCGCCGGGGTTGCGGATGGTTTGGGTTTGCCTGGCTTCCTTGAGTAATCCGAGTGCGCGGTCGATGGCCCCGTTGCCGAGTCGCTTCGCGCATTGGGTCCACCAGGCACGGTCGTCGTCGCTGCCGAGTGCTTCGACGATGCGTTCGACGCCGAAGAGAGCGGGCGTCAATTCTTCTGCGGCCTGGCGATAGGTGGTGTCGTTTTGCTTCGGTGCGTGCTTTCGCTCGAAGACGACGAGCCACTTACCCGTGACCGATTTCTCGAAGCGATACGCGGCCAGGGACGGAATCTTCGCATCGAGTAACCCCTTCGCGGCACGGGCCAGAACTTTCCTCGCGTTCGATTCGTTCGCGGTTTCGATGGGGAGTGCCTTCGCCAAGTCTTGTACGAAGCGGCGGTGGAGTTTTTGCGAGACGAACTTCTTGGCGAGGTAGATGGCGAGTCGCTGTTCCAATGGCTTCAGGTTGTAGAAGAGTTGACGGCTGAAGCCGAGCGAAAAGAACCCGCGCGTTTTGGCGACTTGTTGAAGCATCGGGCTGGCCTCGATGAAGCCGAACGGCAATTCTTCACCGGTATCGTCGGCAGTCGGCTTGAAGTAAAACACCGCACCGAACAATCGCCATTTCATGTTGACGTAGGCTTGCCGCTTCCGATCCCAGAATGCGTTCTCACAATGAAAATCGTAGCCGTGAAGGATGTCCATGTCGCGGTTGAGGCGCTCGTAATCTTTCCTCGAAGGGTTACGATCCGAGTGGCGCTGGAACAGCGAGCGGAGCGTTCCGAACTGGATTTGCGAACCGCGCGATCCTTGCTCGATGTAGAGTTGCAACAGATCGAAGAGCAGAACTTGCGTCGTC
>JANXNT010001277.1 GCA_025353985.1 Limnoglobus sp. | reverse complement strand
GCAAGTAATCAACGTGACCACCGACATGGAAAAGAACCTCTACTTTTACCGTATCGCTGCGCTTAGTTAGAGATAATGCCGGAACTGAGGTTCTGGTCTCTGCCAACCGGAAAAACGGCGTCGGTGTCAGTCCTTTTCATGGGGATCAGGATACACGGAATATCCATACCATGCGATTCGAAGGGCTCGACGTGATTGATGTCTGCGGTATCGCTTCGGATTCGCTTTCCGCAGTCGCAATCTCGTCGCGTGGCGAAGTGTTATGGCTTAAAGATGTATCGAAGCGCGACGAACCGCTCGTTATGCGATTGACGGATATTGAAGGTCAGGTCTACCGCGTACTTGCGACGAATCAGCACCTTTTCATGCTCAGCAGCAAGGCACTCTACGTGTGGAGTCACCTCGTCGAATCCGTATTGCTCAACCAAGATTCTACGCGACAATCCTTTCCTCATGTCCTTCCTGTAGAAGCTGTCGATATGTCACTTTTGAACAACGATAAACTCATGCTGGTAATGGGGACGAATTCGATAAAGAGTTTTAAAATTGACGACATCTTTCGCAATTCCAGTAGTTTGTCGAGTATCAGCAGACTAGAAGACTTCACGCCCCGATGGGTCAGCGAAGACGTTGAACAAATTCAGATACAGAAGTTTGCGGCGTAAGTGTCGTCCTTTCTCGACGATTCTCTGCGACACTCACGGACGGCGGCTCAGCCGATATAGCGTTGTGCCTTGGCGGGTGGCGACTGGTTCGAAGTGGATGTTTCGCAGTTTCAGTTCCGCGAAATGCCAACTCGAAAGCGTGCCGAAATAGTAGGTTTCTTGCTTCTCGAATGGCAATCGTTCCACGTCTGCAATCGACATCACCGGCATCGAGGCGACCCTAGCGAGCGACTGAATGCCCCGGTCCACGGTATCGGACTTCGTGTACTGCAATGCTTTCTCCGTGTCGGCGAGGAAGGCGAATGCATACGGTTTGTTTTGGTAATAATGCCAGTAGCGCGCGAACTCGAATGGCTGCTCCACGATGATCGTGCCGCCCTTCACGTGCGCGTCGAAGAAGTCGATCGTTTCGGTGACGCCCCTGGTTTCCATGCGGAAATGGTTGGGTACGTCGCGCCAATGCCCGGTGGCGCCCGAGATGCTACAACCGATGGCGACGACGATGCAGGCCCAGTTCGAACCCGCTGCCGTGCGGCCGATGGCGAGTGCCGCTAGCCCGGCTAGCCCGAGTATCGATGGCACGATGTAGCGATAATAAAAGCCGCCCGTGAGTTTCGCACCCACGGCCACGCCGATGACCGGCCCCGATGCGATGGCGACGAGTGCCACGATTTCCCACACGGGGTAATTGGTTTCCGCATCCCGTTTCTTGCGCACACCGGCGATGGCCGCGATGGCGAGCGCGAAGCCGGCGGGTAGAAGCACGTCTTTCCCGATCAGCGCTTGCGTCGTGTTATCGACCGCTTCGCGCGTGAATTTCACCTTCGACCAGAAGCCCGTGGCGTAGCTTTTGCCTGCCGAACCCCAGAGCGGTTGGAGTGCCAGCAACACGAGTCCCGAACAGACGAAACCGAGTAACAGCCCGCGATCGACGCGCCGCCGATAAATGCTTCGCACCGCCTCGCCGAGGAAGATTCCCGCGATCGGCACGACGAAATAATAGTGCGTGAGTAAGCCCAGCGCGAGTGCGACGCCGAAGCCGATCCGCCAGCCACGATGCGCTTCGGCTTCGGTGGCGCGCTGCCAGCAGATCATCGCGAGTGCCGTGAAGCCGATGAGCAATCCGTACGGCCGCGCTTCGAGAAAGTAGATCCAAACCGGCGAGGTGAGGCCGACGATCGTCAGCGCGAGCAACCCCTCCGCTATGCCGCGCCGCCTTCGCACGAAGGCGTAAAGGCACGCGCAACCGAGCAACGCTCCGAGCAGCGACGGCAGCCGCACCGCCCATTCGACTTCACCCAAGCATTGCACGAACAGCCACGTGATGAGGTACGAAAGCGGCGGGTTGAGATCGACCCCGGCCGCGAGATTCGAGCCGAGTGACAGTGGCGAACGTGCGAGATACAACGTGAAAAATTCGTCGAACCAAAACAGCCGCGGTACGGACATCCGCATCACGCTGACCGCGAGCACGACGAGGTAGCCGAGGACGACGAACCATTCGGCGCGGGTGGCCCAGCGTGCGGATGGCACGACGAGCGACGGGTATCCCATCGCTTTTGCAACAACCGTCAACGTCCGCATCGGACACCCTCGCACAAAATATCGTTTGCGGAGTGTGGCCGATTTCGTTGTGGAAGGGCAATGCCAATTTCGGCCGCGCTCGATTACAACTTCTTCTTCGCACCGGATACGTACTTAGCGGGTTCGGGGTCGCTGATGGTTTTGAGCAATTCGACGACGATGTCGTCGCTGGTTTTGCCCTCGGCTTGGGCCTGGAAATTGGCCGCGAGGCGGTGGCGTAGCACGGGGATTGCGGCCTTCTTGATGTCGTCGATGGCGACGCTGAACCGGCCGTCCATCGCCGCGAACGCCTGCCCCGCTCGCACGAGATATTGCCCCGCCCGTACGCCTGCGCCGTAGTCGATCATTCGCTTGATGAACTCGGGGGCGGTCGGGTCTTGTGGCCGCGTGGCCCGCACGAGTTTCACCACGTAATCGGTGACATAGTCGCCGACGGGCACGCTGCGGACGAGCCGCTGTAAGTTCAGAATCGCCTTGCCTGTCAGCACTTTTGAAAGTTCTGCGGTTTCGTCTTTCGCGGTCATACTGACGATGCGCTTCTCTTCGTCGAGTGTGGGATAATCGACTTTCACGTTGAACATGAAGCGGTCGAGTTGCGCTTCCGGTAGCGGGTACGTGCC
>JANXNT010001213.1 GCA_025353985.1 Limnoglobus sp. | reverse complement strand
GTGAAGCGCACGCGCTCCGCTTCGAAGACTTCGCGTCGCGGCTAATTCTTGTGGCGAATTATGTAATGTCGAGCGCGTCGAAACGTGTCGGACTAGAATACAATCTCACGAACGAACCTGTTACGGGAGATGCCATGCCTGCCGTCATGAGCGATGTGGCCGCTGAGATTCTCGAACTCAAGCACAAAATTGGTGCGACGATTCTTGCCCACTACTACCAAGAAGGCGAAGTCCAGGAACTCGCGGACATTACCGGCGATAGCCTGAAGTTGGCGCGCGAGGCGACGAAGGTCGAGTCGCCGGTGATCGTGTTTTGCGGCGTGCTGTTCATGGCCGAAACTGCGAAGATGCTGAACCCGTCGAAGCGCGTGTTACTGCCAGACCTGCAAGCCGGGTGTAGCCTCGTCGATTCGTGCCCGCCGGACAAACTGCATCGCTACCAAGAGATGCTTCGCGAAAATGGCCGGAAATTCCAGACCGTCACGTACATCAACAGCTCCGCGAAGGTGAAGGCCCTCTCGGATTGGGTCGTCACATCAGGGAATGCCGAAGAAGTCGTGCGTAAGATTCCGGCGGAGTTTGAGATCCTGTTCGTGCCCGATCAACACCTCGGGCGGTACATCGAAGAAGTGACGAACCGGAAGATGATCTTGTGGAACGGCTCGTGCATGGTCCACGAAATTTTCAGCGTGCACGACCTCGTTCGCATGAAACAAAAGCACCCGGTGGCACAGACGATCGCGCACCCCGAATGCCCGAAAAACCTTCTGGAACATGCCGATTTCATCGGTGGCACTGAAGCGATGATTAAGTACGTCGGCAGTTTCGCGGAACCGATCGAGTTCATCGTCGCCACCGAACCGAACATGATGTGGCAACTCGAACAGCGCCACCCGCGGCATCGATATTTACCCGTGCCCGGCATTACGTGTTCGTGCAACAAGTGTCCGCACATGGCGCGAAACACGCTCGAAAAGATCCGCGATTGCATGAAGAACGGCTCGCCGGAAATCTTCTGGCAACCCGAGTTCGACCGTGCCAAGGAAGTGCTGACGCGCAGCCTGCTGAACCCGCCCGCCGCGAAGCCACACCCCCAAGGCGATTGACGCCATGCTACCCGCCGACGTCATGCGTCAGATTCGCCGCTTGCAACTGCGGGCCAAACGCGCCGTGCAAACGCTGCTCGGCGGCGAGTATCACTCCGCGTTCAAGGGCGCGGGTTTGTCGTTCGACGAAGTCCGCGAATACATGCCCGGCGACGACGTTCGCGGTATCGACTGGAACGTGACGGCCCGCATGGGTACCGCGTATATCAAGCGATACATCGAAGAACGCGAACTGACACTCGTACTGCTCGTCGATGTTTCCGCGAGCCAGCGTTTCGGTACGGGGGCATATCAGAAGCGCGCGGTGGCGGCCGAAGTGGCGGCGCTCATCGCGTTCTGTGCCATCGGCAACAACGACCGCGTCGGGTTACTTGCGTTCACGGATCGCGTGGAACGATACGTCACGCCGAGTAAAGGCACGCGGCACGTCTTGCGGTTACTTCGGGACATTCTTTTCTTCGCCCCGGAACACCCCGGTACGAACCTCGCTGCGGCGCTCGATCATCTGAACAAGGTGCAGAAGCGGCGTGCGATTG
>JANXNT010001210.1 GCA_025353985.1 Limnoglobus sp. | reverse complement strand
CCTGTGGAACGATGCCACCTGCCGCGTCTGGAACACCGCCACCGGCGAACAGACCGCGACCCTCGTTGATCCCACCTTGCGGTTGACGACTGAAGCAGGTAGCCCCAAGGCGCTGGCGAATATCGAGGGCATCGAGTTTTCGCCCGACGAACGGCTGCTTGCGGTGATGTCCGGAATCGACGACCGATCGAGCATTGCCGTGTGGGAAGTCGGCACGTGGAAGCTCGTCAAGTCGTTCGCGCCGTTCCACCCCCGCAATGGCAGCGCGACAATGCGATTCTCCAAAGACGGGCGATCGCTGTTCGTTGCCAACCCCGATACGACGATCCTCGAATGGGATCTCTCCGGTCGGTTCGGCACATCGAACGCGCAAAAACTCTCGCAGAAGCGGCTCGACGAACTGGCGCTGAAAATCGGCGATCGCGAAGGATATTCCGCAGTCTGGGAATTGATCGACCACCCCGAACAAGCGATCGCGTTGTTCCGCGGGCCGTTGAAACCCGCAGCGAAACCGACGGCGGATCAACTCGAAAAATGGATCGCCAGCCTTGATGCCGAGGCATTTCGCGAACGCGATGACGCCCAGCGAATACTGCTGGCACAAGGCGATGCCGCACTGCCCGCGCTGGAGATCGCGCTGAAAGCCGCAACGACCGCCGAAGCCCGCGAACGCATCGAAACCATCGTCGGCCAGTTGCGCGAAGGTAAGTCCCCGCAACAGTTGCGAAACCGGCGAATCATCGCGGTTCTCGACTTGATCGGCGATGAGGCTTCGCGGAAATTGCTCGCCGAATACGCCAAAGGCGACCCCGCCGACCGACTGACGCAAGACGCGAAAAAGCCGTAGCGACGTCATCCGCCGCTGAACAGCGGCGCGATCGCGGTGCCTTGGCAGAGTGGCACGGGTCGGTTGAGGCGGTCGCGGACTTCGGCATCGGGCGGAATGCCGAGCGCGTGATAGACCGTGGCACCGAGGTCGTCGGGCGAATACGGGGCCGTCGAGGGGTACGCGGCGATGGCGTCCGAGCGGCCAATAAGCTGCCCGCCACGTACGCCACCACCGAAGAACAATCCGCTAAAACACGATGCCCAGTGGTCGCGGCCGATCTTCGCGTTCTTGTCTTGGAAGCCCAATTTCGGCGTGCGGCCGAACTCGCCGACCACGACGACCATCACATCGTTCAGCAACCCCGACTCGGCGAGATCGTCGTAAAGTGCCGCCACCGCGTTATCCAGCGGCGGCAGCAGATGGTTCTTCAACCGGTCGAAAATGTCCGAGTGCGAATCCCAGTTTTGCACTTTTCCCATGTTCGCCTGGACGACTGTCACACCGGCTTGCAACAGTCGCCGCGCGAGCAACAACGATTGCCCGAACATGTGCCGACCGTACTTATTTCGCACCGCAGCCGGTTCGCGGTCCAACTCGAACGCCTGCGCCACCGGGCTGGATGTCAGTAGTGTGAACGCGCGTTTCTGCTGATCCGCGAGTTTCATCGCTTCGGCCGATTCCGCGAGGCGTAGTTGCTGACGATTGATCGAATTGAGTAGCGCCTGCCGGTTCGATAATTGATCGGCATCGAGGCCCGCGATCGGCCGTATATTCTCGACCTGAAACCCCTTGGCGTTCGGGTCCGCGTTGAGTTGCCACGGGTCGTGCTTCGGCCCGAGGAACCCCGCATACTGCCCCGGCCAGTGCAGGCGGCCATCGTTCAGATAGTACGGCAACGCAATTCCCGCAGGCAAACCATCGGGCCGCGGACGCAGATAATTCAACCCCGCCGCGTAACTCGGCCAGTCGTCCCGCGAAGCGACTTTGTCGAACTTCACGCCGGGCTGTTGGTGCCCCGTTATCACGTGGTGCGTCGCCGCCGTGTGGTTATTATTCTTGTGCGAAAGCGTCCGCACGATGGCCATATCGTGCGCCCGTGCCGCCAGTTTCGGCAGATATTCGCCGAAGCGTAACCCGGCGATCTTCGTCGGTGTTGACCCAAACTCCCCGCGAATCTCGGCAGGGGCATCGGGCTTCGGGTCGAAGGTTTCGAGTTGGCTCGCGGGCCTCCATCCAGTTGGTCGCCACCACCTTGTACTCGGTGGACTTCGTCTCGATTTTCGCGAACCACTCGATTTTCGCCAACCGCTTGGTGTACTCGTCGAAACTGCCTCGGTTCATCG
>JANXNT010001197.1 GCA_025353985.1 Limnoglobus sp. | reverse complement strand
TCGGCAAGACCGATAAGGAAGGTGCCGAAGTCGTCGAACGCAAAACGACGGCCCAAGATTGCCTTGCCACGTTCTGCGATGTGCTGAGCATCGACCACACCAAAAAGAACGACACGCCAACGGGCCGCCCGATTCAGATCGTCGACAAGCCGAATGCCTTCACGAAGATGATCGTATGACGTAAGTCGTGAAAATCACACTCTCATAATCGTCGTAAGTCACAATTACGAACGCTCCAAAACCGTGTTTTGGGGTGTTTTTTCGTCTCAAAACGCCACTTTTTGATCGCGAATCGCTGATCTGTTTCGGGCGATTTCGCCGTAACTCACACACTTGTTGTGGGTTATGTCGGCGGTCCTTCGATTGGCACTCGCCGTAAGTACCGACCTTTTTGGGTCACCATGCGACCTAAAATCGACCGTGCGCGCCTTTTCTATGTCACTGCGCGCCTTTTCTGTGTCATTTCGGCGCACTTTTGAGTACGTCCGTGCACACGACACAACTCTGACTTACGTCAATTCAGCAAAAACTTTGTGACTTTCCGAAATCGTGTGGATGGTGCCAAATCGGTATCGGCGTTTAGCCGCGCCGCGAATCTTTGCGTAGCGAAGCGCAGAGCGTGAACTCACGGAAAATCACATTGCAATCCGATACATCAAGCCCTCGCTTCGCTCCGAAAACTACGCGGCTAAACAGGGACGGAATAATCTTCCAACATGGGATTTGACTTCCGTTCGGGAAACGATCACAATTTCAGAATAGACAGAACAACCAGTCAAAGTAGACAGAATCGGTTCTGTCCACTAACGAGTTCGGCGTTGAAGCCCCGAGCCAATAGAGGTGTTTGCGTGGATGCGGAGGGGCGTGTTTTCAAGCAAGTTGGCGGTTGCGGCTACTTCGCCGTTGTGCGCGTTCGCCTTGTTATGGGCCCCAATCACCCGGTGGCTATTGAACCATGAGCGGTAAGCGACTACGACCGCAACTGGGGGTGGGGTGAGGCGGCGGTGGTCGGTGCCACGCTCGGCATGTCAATGGCCGGAGTGGTCGGCACCTGCGCTGTCACCCAGGTGCGTGGCATGCTGTGCGACACCAGCCCGGCGCTGGTAGCGATAGCGGCGGCGCGGGCGGTCTGGGCGGCATCCGAGTTCGTAGTCCCGCCGGGGCTGGCTGCAAAGGTCGAGGCATGCGTTCTGCGCGGGCACAAGCTATCGCCTGACCAACTCAGTTCGGAATTGCTCGCCGGCTAGTCCCAGACGCTGGGGCAAGATTCGTTTCCGGGATTTCAAGGTTCAGCAGCCCCGTCGCGGCTGAACTGGATCGTTATTCGGCAGAGGACTTCGAGGTGGGTGACAAACGGCCACTGATCCTGTTTAAGTGCGCTGGCTGCTGGTTGCCGGTTACTCGCCCGGTTCGCCTACTGGATGAGGTGCCGGACCTGCCGTCGGGCGATGGCGTCGATCTACTCCCTGAGGGCTATTGCTGGCGGAACGATCTCACAGGTAAGTCGTGCGGTCGGTTTCTGCTCAACCTCCGGGACATGGTCAACACACGCTACCATGACGACGGAAGGCTCGTGAGTGGGTGCTGCGGGCTGTCTGGCATCGACGGCGTCAACACGCTCTGCGCCAACGGCCACGAAGTCGCGACGGAGTCGTCAGACTGCTGGACGGGGCCGTACCACGTTGAGCTGGAGCCGTACACATACATCATCACGGAGCTGGACCAGGAACTTGTTCCGGCACTGAACACTACCCCGCTCTTGTGACCGTTGCTGTTCGTCGCC
>JANXNT010001194.1 GCA_025353985.1 Limnoglobus sp. | reverse complement strand
TATCGACGATTGAAAACCGCCCGTATGTTCTTCGATCGAGCGAAGAAATTTTCGCTGATTTCAGAGAACCAGAGAACCCCTTTCTCTCGGTGAAAAGCAAGAACTCGTTGGCGGTCGAACGCCAGTTCTACATCTCAATCGCAGACACCAGAAAACTGCTGGAATTTGCAAGCCCGACTTGGCGGACGATCGTTGCGTTATCGCGTCTGGCGGGGCTTCGCTGCCCGTCCGAAGTGCTCTCGCTGAAGTGGGAATACGTCGATTTCGCTTCGAGCAAAATGACGGTTTCAAGCCCGAAGACGGAACATATCGAGGGGAAAGCGTTCCGCGTGGTGCCGATCTTCGCACCGTTAAGGCCGTATCTCGAAGACGCCTTTGAACTGTCCGAAGCGGGCGAAGTGTACGTGGTCGGTGGGGCGCAAGGCGCGGCTTACCGTGCGACATCGCAGAAACCCGGCGGGTGGGAAAACACGAACCTTCGGACGACCTTCGAGAAACTCATTCGCCGTGCGGGGCTGAATCCGTGGCCGAAGCTCTTTCACAACCTCCGCGCGTCTCTGGAAACCGACTTGATGCAGGAACACCCAATTCATGTCGTGACTGCCTGGGTGGGGAATTCCCCTCGAATCGCACTCGGGTATTATCTGCAAACGCTCGATACCGACTTCGCGAAAGCGGTGAAGGGGTATTCGGAAAGCGGTGCAAAATCCGGTGCAGTGTTGGTGCAAAATGCGGTGCAGACACGATCCGACCCGTTGGGACTCGAAACGACAGAAGCGACGGAACGCCTCGAAAATCAGGCATCTCGTCGCTTCTTGTCGTCATCTGTCGCGTACTGTACGAATGATCAAGTGGGCGGTGAGGGACTCGAACCCCCGACTTCCTCCTTGTAAGGGAGGCACTCTAACCGCTGAGTTAAACGCCCGTCGTTGACATCATATGAGACGAACCCGGTGATGGCCGGGTTCGCGCACAGTTAGCGTTTGGCGCGCCCGAAGTGCGGCACGGTGTTCGTGGCGTCGTCGCGGCGGATGATCTTGCTTTCGCCGTCGTGGCCGACGATACGGATGAACGGCAGTACGGCGGCGCTCGTTTCGCAAGTGTGGCGTCGGCTCGCGTGGTGGCCGATGCGAGCGAGATCGAAGCAAACGCGATCCCAGAGCGTGCGAATGGCGGGGTCGTGCGGGGCAAGGAATCGGGCCTTGGAAACGATCTTCCACGCTTTGCGGTTCCTACCAAGTTCGCGAAGGCCTTCGACGATGACGCCGAGGTTGGCGGCGTTGGTCGGTTCGAGTGCCACGGCTTGTCTCGCAGCGGCTAACCCGAGGCGTTCGGCGTGTGCCCGGATGGCGGCCCGTGAAAGTGCGGCCCAGTAGCGGGCACGGCTCGGGTCGAGTTTTGTCGCTTTGCGGAAGCAGATTGCAGCGCGGCGATCGCTGCCGTACGGGTCGGTTTCGTGGGCGAGGCCCAACCGGTAATGCGCCTCGGCATCGCTCGGATCGAGATCGATCGCTTCGCGAAATTGTCGCCGGGCTTCGGCATAGCGCCCTGCGGCGTGATGCAGCTTGCCGTTCAGACGGTGGGCTTTGCGGGCCATGTCTGTCGGCAGGTCGGGCCGCCCGAGTAAATTGGTCAGTAGTCCTATCGCGAAAGCCGGGCGACCATCCTTAGCCGCCGCTCTAGCCGATGACCACGAACCATCAAAAAGGGAGAGCATCCTGCTCATAAATCCGCCTCCATGCAGTCCCTTCGCACCGGACCAGCCGGTGTTCTGGAAGTGCATGTATACCGATTATGCCGGTTGCAATGCAAGTCGCAATCCGATGCCAACTCGCTCCCAAAATGATGTTTCGTTCGCTTTCGTTGATTCCGTAGCGATTTTGTGCGTCCGCACACTCGAAGAGTATTTGGAAACGGCATTTGGAACCCTGCACGGTGTTACGCCGAGAACACGACTTGGGGTTCGACTGCGTCGATCGTAGCCGTGGACGCGGTGGTTTGGGCGAGGTCGCGAAGGATGCTTGCCTTCACCTTGCGGGTGTAGCTAAGAACGAAGGCGATCTCTTGCAACATCTCTTCAACCGAGCGGGTTGGCTTGTTGGTGGCGGTGGTGGACTTCGTGTTGCGGGCGTATTGGGGGATTTGGCACATGTTATTGGCTTCCTTGCGAGTGTTAGGGAGACGATCCTTCCTAATGCACCTGTCGTGCCAGTCGTGCGTATATCGCAAAGGAATGCAGAAACGCCTTGAAAACCTGGCGAAAACGATCTGTGTATGGTGAAACATCCATCGTGCAGTTTTGACTGGTATTTGCAAAAAGTGCGACTTGACGAAATCTGTACAATCCGCGCGATGATTAACCCCCCACACGCTTCACCAAGTACCCCAGTTTTTCCAGTTCGAGTTTCAATTTGTCGCGATGATCGCCTTGAATTTCAATTCGCTCGTCTTTGACCGTGCCGCCGGTGCCACAGCGTTGTTTCAGGATCGTTGCGAGGTCTTGTAGCCCTTTTTCGTCGAGCGGAATCTCCCAGATTACGCTGACTCCCTTGCCTCTGCGTCCTGCGGTTTCTCGGCCGAGCTTCACGGTAATCTTTTTCGCGGGCTTCGCCGGTAGAAGGGGAACCGGCGGTGTCACGGGGCGAGTGCCGCCACCGAGTAGCCGCGCGATTAGCCCGCCGATCTCGTCGGCAATCACCGCACTCGCAGGCCACCACTCGATCGTTTCGAGGCGTTCGGGGCAATGCTCTGCCACCCACGGTTTGCACGCATCCGTTACGCAAACGATTCGCGTAGTCATCCCCAAATCGGCATCGGTAATGTCCGCCGTCGTCCGCGCAAACGCCTGCCAGGGCAACCGCATGGTACCTGCCACTGTTTGAAACGCAGCGGATGCGGATCGGGCACGTTCGCCGTCGATTGTGTCGAGGAAGAGAATTGTTTTCGCTGGGAGTTTGGCCATGATTCACCGCTTTCCGCTTTCAGCGGTCAGTTTTCAGCAAGAGAAATGATCAGGATGCGCGTCGTAGCTTTTGGATGAACGCGGTCAGCATTCGTTTCACTTCGACGACCGCGACTTCCAATTGTTGTTGGGTAACATCCGATATGTAGCAGAGGTCTTTGCAGAGGAGCAACTGATATTCCAACTCGCAAGCAGATCCCATCGCCATCTGTAGGAATCTGGCAAAATCGGCTTCGGTACCACGACCGCAGCCTTCAGCAATGTTCGTCGGGATCTATGCCGACGAACGACGCATTTGGCACGTTAACCCGTAACGTTCATCGGAAGGAAACACCGACGTCGTTCGATAGATAACCAGCGTAAGCTCGTGAGCTTTCTCCCACACTTTCAACCCACGAAAATCACGCATCGTGTTCTCCGGCAGTCAGCGGTCAGCTATCAGCAAGAGAGAATACAGCTGAACGCTGAGGCGGAGCCTCAGTATCTGTACTGCTGACTGCTGACTGCTGACCGCTCTTAGCTGATCGCTGAAAGCTGACCGCTGAAAGCATGAGGCGAAGCCTCAGTCTTTAAACTTGTTGTGGCAGTTCGTGCAGTTGGCGTCGAGGCTCGTGGCGATCTTCTTCAGCTTGGCGAGGTCAGCGGTTTTGCCCTTGGCGGCTTCGGTGGCGAGGTCGGTCGAAAGTTTCTTCATCTCGATGGCCCAAGTGTCCCACTCTTTCGTTGCGCCTTTGGGACGAAGTTCGAGCGTGTAGGCGGCGATGGCCGAGGTGCGTGCGCCGAGGAGTTCGATGGCTTCGGCGTTCTTGACGCCGTTCTTCTTGATTTCGCGCAGGTCTTTTTCGATATTGAAGCCGCCGCCGGTGCTGCCACCGAACATGTCCATCAACTCGCCGATGCCGAAGTCGGACTTCGCGATGAGTTCTTCGACCTTCATCGGTTTCGCGTCGGCTTTCGCATCGGCACTCAATGCCTTCAGGCCCTTGGCGGCGGTACCGGCGGCAGCCATGTCTTTCTTTTGTGCGGCGATTGCGATCTTCAAGGCTTCCGCACGCAGCGATGCCATCTTGGCCCCGTCTTTGCCGGCCAGGTTTTCTTCGGCATAAACCGCCAACAGCATCGCCGTGGCCTTGACGCGACCACCGACTTTTTTCGTCTTCGAAAGATCGATCACCGTGTTCAGGTGGGCGATGTCGGCTTCGATTGCTTTACCCGCTGTTGCGGGGGGAAGTGTCGGGTCGGCGGCGGTCACTACGCCTACGAGTACTGCCAAAACCGAAGCACCGAACAAGCGACGTAACATCTTGGAACGCACAGTTTGCTCCTCGTCGAAACGCGAAGGAATGGGAAGGCGGTCGAAACGACCGCGGCAGGTTCACTCTAGCATTATCGCAGCGAAAGTACGGTTGGCGAGAGGGATGTGTGTCTGAAGCGCGAAAATCGGGCAACTCGATGGCGATTTGCAACTGGTACGATTCGGTCTTATGTTTAAGTGCCGCCCAATCTCACACTCAACCGGCGGATGTTTCGTGTCGCAAGTGCAATCCTCGTTGAAACTCAATCTCCGCACGCCGGGCCAACCCGCTCCGACACAGATGGCAAGCGGCACGAAGCTCGTCGGCGATTACGGCCTGCCGCCCGCTGCCCATGCCGTCGTTTGCGAACTCATCCAATACGATCTCATCGATCGCGATGCCATCCGCGACTTTTGCTCGCGGCTCGGTGTGCAGATTTCGCAACTATTCACGCGGGAGAAAGCTCTTGCCGCACTCGTGTCCGATGGCCGCCTCTCGCCATTCCAGCGCGATCGCGTGTCCGCTGGGGCTACGTATACACTCGCGCTCGGGCCGTATCGCGTGCAAGAACGCATTAACGGTGGCACCGTCGGCGTGGTCTTTCGCGCCACGCATATTTCGTTGAAACGTAACGTCGCGCTGAAGGTGTTACCCGTCGATGACAGCGTGCCTCCGGATGCAATCGCGCGCTTCTGGATCGAAATCGAACTGCTATCGCGAATCGCGCACCCGAACGTCGTCGGCATTTACGATGCGGGTCAAGTCGAACCGCCGGACCGCATTCTCCCCACTTTGCTGTATGCGGCACTCGAACTGGCAACCGGTGGCGATCTCGAACAATACGTCATCGAGCACGGCCAACAATCGGTGCCGGTTGCGTGCGAATGGGGCCGTCAGATTGCCGCCGGGTTGAACATCACGCACGCGCACAACCTCGTTCACCGCGACTTGAAGCCGAGTAACATTCTGCTGACCGACGACAGCCAGGTGAAGATCACCGACTTTGGCCTCGCTCGCCACTTTGCCAGCAACATGACGAATGCCGGGCGACTGCTCGGAAGCGTCGAATTCATGGCCCCCGAACAGGCCATCGACCCCACGACCGTCGGCCCCGCATCGGATGTGTACAGCTTGGGCGCGATCTTGTTCTGGGTACTTACGGGCGAACTGCCGTACCCGAGCACGAACAACATTGCCGATGCGCTGACCGCGATTCGCAAACAACCACCGCGTCGGCTCCAGGATCTGCTCGCTTCCGCGCCCGATGCGCTCGATCAGTTAATCGCAAAGATGATGAGCCGCAACCCCGCGAATCGGCCAACGGCGGCAATCACCGCAAGCGAACTGGCGACGTTCGCCGCAAACCCATCGCACCCGGACGCCCTTGCGGAACTTCAGAATGCGTTGCGCGTTCGCGATGCGATGGCAAACGATGCCGCCAATTCCGTGCTGACTGTCATGGGCCGCGTGGCCGAATTTGCGGGCGAACCACCGAGCCGAACGCAGCGCCACCAGGAATATGTGCGGGCATTGGCGACCGCACTTTCGCGTCGGCCCAACTGGTCGATCTACCTCGATAGCCGTGCCGTAACCGAACTCGTGCGCTGCGTGCCGATCCGCAACATCGGGATGCTCGGACTACCCGCCGCCATCTTGCAGAAACGCTCCGGGTTGACCTTCGCGGAAAGGGCGTTGCTCGATTCGCACGTCGAAATTGGCAGCAAGATTCTCAACGAACTCGCGGCGAAACACGGCGACGCATTGCCGTTCTTGCGCGTGGCTCGCAGCGTCGTCCGGCACCACCACGAGAAATGGGACGGCACCGGTTTTCCCGACGGTCTGAAGAGTATCGCGATCCCACACGCCGCGAGATTGATCGCCGTCGCCGAAGCCTACGACGCATTACGGCGCGACATGGGCGACATTCCTGGTCTCACGCACATCGAAACGATCGCCGCCCTCAACGACGAATCCCCCGGCTACTTCGACCCCGCCGTCATCGTCGCACTCGTCGAAATCCAGAAAGAGTTCGATCAAATCTTCGAGACGAAGCCCGATGTATCGCTTTGTTAGCCCACGCATCCGCGAGAGGGATCCACTTTGATGCCGATCTTCGCAGAAACGATAAAAATTCATCACGAACGGGATCGCCCGTAACCCTCTCATTCCACCGAGCGTTATGGATAACATTTTCGCCCTTGGCCCGAAGCCGAACTGCGTGCGAGCGGCGGATGGTAGCATTCGCACGGTACCCGAAGGCTGGGTGCTCGTGCCGCCTGGTGATCCCGCCGTTACGCGGCGGGTGAAAGCGGCGGGCGAGCATTGGATCGTTCAAGAGAAGCGCGGCCGCAAGACGTTCTCGCGCGGCATCTGGACGGAGGCCACCACCGTTGAGCGCATCCGTGCGGACCTCGAAGCCGAGCGATCGACGGAGAGTTTCGCGAAGAAGAAAGTCGCAGATGCCCAGCGGCGCGAAAAGGCACAAGATGCCTACGTCGACGATTTCCACGGCGCAGTGATCGCGTTTTTGGGCTTCCACACAAGCCACGCGGAGATCGCCACGCAACTCGCGGAGGCCGTGACCGCACATGCCACGCCGGTCGGCAGTGGCACCGTCGCCCGCACGAAACGCATCCCCGTTGAAGAACGGGCCGAAGCCGCCGTCATCGCCTGGATGCGACACCAAACCACTGGCTACGACGGCATGGAGATCCCCCGCGTCAAAGGCGAACGCCGCGAAGTCCGCCGAATGCTGGCCCGGCGATCCCACGAATTACTTTCGCAATATCGCAAAGGCGACCCCATCCGCAGCGACTGCCCTTTGAAACAGGCGCTGAAATAACGACAGGATTTGCAGGATTAACACGATAAAATCAGGAACATCGTAATACAGTTCTCTGATTTCAAATCCTGCTTCATCCTGCGAATCCTGTCTGAAAAATCGGAAATTCCAGACAGGATTTGAAGGATTCACACGATAAAATTACTAAGCCGAAATACAGATCTCTGCTTTCAAATCCTGTTCCATCCTGCGAATCCTGTCAGAAAAGTTTGAAATTCCGGGACGTATTTCCCCTCGGCGCGGCTCTGTTATTGCGTTGGAATCTTCATCGTGGGTGTGCCATGCGGTCGGGTTCTCTTGCGTATTTGTTGACGCTCGCTACGGACGATACTTCGGTTCCGGATGCGGAGTTGCTCGCGCGGTTTGCCGGGAACGGCGATGCCACGGCGTTCGAGTTGCTCGTTCGTCGGCACGCGGATCTCGTCTGGCGGGTCTGCCGGTGCGAACTGCCACACGATGCCCATTCGGCCGAAGATGCCTTCCAAACGACGTTTCTCGTGTTGGCGCGGAAGGCCGGTTCGGTGCGGGGATCGACGGTTGCGAGCTACCTGTTTCGGGTGGCGCGGAATGCGGCCCTCCGGGTACGCAAACGTGTCGGGAACGTGGCCGAAGCGACCGTGGAAATGGGCGTCGAATCGGCCGAACCGAACGAATGTTCGGTGGCGGTCATCGAGGAAGTCGAACGGCTGCCGGACAAGTTTCGCTTGCCGGTGCTGCTCTGTTTCTTCGAGGATTGCACGCACGTCGAAGCCGCGAACCGGCTTGGTTGGGCGGTCGGCACGGTGGCGAGCCGACTGGCCCGCGCCAAGGATCGCTTGCGGGTTCAACTGACGCATCGGGGCATGGCACTCCCCGCAATTCTGGCCGGTGTCAGCGTTCCCGCTGCAACGGTGCGGGCGGCGGTGATGATGGCGACGACCCCGTCGGCGGTGCCGACACTTTTGGCCGAACTTACACGCGAGGTTTCGATCGTCATGGCGAATGCAAAAGCGAAATGGATCGGCAGCGGAATACTGGCCGCACTGCTGCTAACCAGCAGTGTCGGGATGATGGCGCTGACCGCTGGCCCCGGCCCCGAAGAACCGAAACCGGCCACAAAAGACAAGCCGGTAGCGAAAGCGCCCGCGCCCGAAACGCCAGAAGCCACCGAGCTGAAGAAACTGCAAGGCGTGTGGCGCGTCACGAAAC
>JANXNT010001184.1 GCA_025353985.1 Limnoglobus sp. | reverse complement strand
GGGTTACGTGATTATCGCGGGTTTTGCTTGGGGACCTTACGTCCCGATCATATTTTACGGCGGGACCGAACTGACGACGAAACCGGGCACCATCGGTGGGCGCTTGGCGTCGATCTTGTGCGTCGGCGTGGCGTACTTCGTGATGGCGGTGCTGGTGCCGCTGGTGATTATCAGCACGCGGGCCGATGCGAAACCCGAGTGGAATTTGAACGGCCTGATCTTCAGCGGCGTGGCCGGGGTGATGGGGGCCGTCGGTGCGATCTGCGTGATTTTCGCGAGCAAAGCCGCAACGGATACCGCCAAAATCGAGTTCGACGAGCGCGTGATGGCCTATGTGCAGACGCTCGATGCCGAGCCGGATGCGTTGAAGAAAACCGCAATCGAAACCGAGAAAAAAGAGTACGAAGCGGGCCGCAGCAGGTACCTCGCGAGTTACCGCATCTACATCGCCCCGCTGATTTTCTGTCTCGCCCCGCTCATCAATACGCTGCTGAGTTTGTTGTGGCATCCGAAGCCGGGGAATGCGTTCCACTTCGATTTCACGATGCCATCTTGGCACCTGCCGGTGGGGATTCTGTTTGTGGCGACGGGGACATTCCTCGTGCTGTATTCGAAAGAAGCCGCCGAAGCGAACAAGACCGTCGTCGTGAAACCGGTGTCGTAACATGGCACCCGAGGACGCCGTCGAGCGCTTGAACGCGACGCTGTCGCACGCCTGGATGATCCGCACGTTTCTGAAACATGCGGAGGAAATTCAGGAGAACGTCGAGATGCTCGATGTGCCGCGGACGCTGTACGACAGCATTCGCGCCGTCGAACCCGCACTCGAACGCGGCGACGTTCCCGAGTACCTGCGGCGATTGAAGGGTAAGCTCGCGAAGATTCGCCGGGTCGCATTCTATTTCCGCGATCACTACAAAGAGTTTTCGCCGCACACCAACTACGCGATGGCCTCGGCCTCGTTGCTGGAAGTCGTGCGGCGAATGGAAGAGATCTTCGCCGACGTGATAATCCCGCCGCCCATCAAAGTGCTGCCGGACCCGATCGACGAACTGGAAATTCCCGAAGTGTAACCCTCATTCGCGAGAAATCATGCGCGTCGCCCACAATGTTTTTTTCAAGCTGACCGACCGCTCGCCCGAGAAGATCGCGGAGATGGTCGATGCGTGCAAGAAGTATCTGAACGTGCAACCGGGCATCGCGTTTTTCGCGGCGGGGCCGCTGGTGAAAGAACTCGCCCGCCCGGTGAACGACCTCGATTGGGACGTCGGCCTGCACCTCGTGTTCGTGGATAAAGCCGCACACGATTTGTATCAAGACGACCCGACGCACAACCAGTTTATTGCGGAAATGAAGCCGAATTGGGCGAAAGTCCGCGTGTTCGATTCTTACGTGTGAACCACCGAGACGGTAACAAATGACATCGCTTCAACCGAACGACCTTGCAAAATTCGCCCGCGACTTCCGTTTCACGGGGGCATCGCTGCGGCTCGTTCGCACCGTATACCGTAAAGGGCAACTCAACCTCGATGTCGTGGTGATGTTGCGCCCGTCGATCAAGAATCTCGGCGAAGATGCGAAGCCGACGAAGTTGCACCTCAAGCTCACCGGCGTCGAAGAGTTCCGGATGCAGAAGCGGCCAAACTCCGCCGCCGGTCGCGTCGGCGATGCCCGTTTCGGCTACTTCCAAACGCTGTTTTATGTGAACTTCGACGCCTGGCCGCTCGAACCCGGCGAGCAACTCGGCGTCCACGATTTCCGCGCCTCCGATGCCTACGTCGCCTGCCAACGCCTCGAATGGGCAATCTTGAAGCCGAAGGCAAGCGACTGACACGCCAGCGTCACTTCGCATCCAGAATCGCCTCGAGCCTACGCCTGTCGACGGGGTTCGTTCCGGGGTTGCAGTTGCCAACGACCTTGCCGCTTCGGTCGATCAGCACCGTGAACCCGCTACCTTCGACTCCGTAGTCAACCATGGTTTGGCTGTTG
>JANXNT010001180.1 GCA_025353985.1 Limnoglobus sp. | reverse complement strand
CGCGCGATAAAGTAAATGCGAGAACATGCCGTGCTCCTGAAGTAGGTGTTGTTACCCTTCAAGAAACGGCATGTTCCTCATTTTGGCCAGCAGGAAGTACGCACTTCCCGGAAGAGCCTAAAAAGACTATTACTGCACGGGAACAAACATCTCGCCGTGTCCGCCTGTGAGGAGATCGCCACGGTAACAGCGCAACATTTGCGAAGGATTTTGTAACGGACTTCGCAAATTGAACTTTGCGAGATACTGAAAGTATATGCTGAGGAAAGACGGGCGATACTCGCATGAAAAACGGAAGCTTTGTGGCAACTCGACGTCGGGCGTTCCCACGACAATTGTGCCGCGTTTCATGCCCGCACCGGCCCGTTCGCCAACGCCGCCTAACGCGAACAGGCTGCCCGCAATCATCGACGCCCCCGCGAACGCGCCGCACGTGCCATTCACGGCAATCAGCCCGCGACGCATCCGGTTGCCGACTTCGTCGCCCGCATTGCCAAGCACAATAATCTCGCCACCCGTCATGCCCAGCCGCGAACCGAGATACGCACCGCCCACGCTGTTCCCGGCGTTCCCGTTGACGACGATCCGCCCGCCCCGCATCTCCGCGCCGAGCCAGTTTCCTGCGGACGCGAGTTCGAGCGTGCCGCCGGTCATTCGCGCACCGGCATGGATACCAACCTGCTCCGCAACGATCCGCCCCGATGCCATGTCGGCACCGATCCCTTTGACGCATTCGAGGTTGCCGCAGAAGCGAACGACGGCATCCGCAGGGTCGCCATCAACGGTAAACAGTTCGCCGAGTGGCACGGCGCGATTCCCGATGCGCACGAGTAATTGGCACACCGCATTCAACGACAGAGCCGGTAGCCGGTCCGGCGTAATGCCTTCGATTTCGATCGGAATTCGTGACGGTTCGCGGAGTGCGAGTGTTAGCATGGTGCCACTCCTTCGCCGAGGACGCTCTTGAGGTGCAAGTGATGCGGGCCGAGTTTGCCGCCGTAATTGCCGGCGCTGATCTGCAAAATGCCCGGCACACACGCCGCGTGGATGCCTCGCCGCATCGCTTCCTCGATACTCGCAATGTCCAAGCCATCGATTACGATCTCATACACAGCATTCACACCGCTCGGCAAGGCACTTGGAAATACGCCACGTAAAACCGGGCAGTAGGCCTCGTTCGTACTCGCCTTTAGCTTCGCGTATTTGCTGCCGACTTTGCTGCCGGAGCGAACGATCCCGCCAGGGAACGGCAGAATCACCCCCGGCACCGCACGCATCGCGATCACCGCCGCCTCTGCGGCCGCGACCGTCACCGCCTGCGTTTCGCCGAGGATGAGGAAGTTCCCGCCGCCGATGCCTTTTGCCGTACCAAACTGATCTTCGCAAAGGAATTCGCCGTCCATCGTCGGCATCCGCCAATAGCGTTTCCCGTCGAGTTGCTTGCTGATCTGCCAGCCATCGCCGAAGTAACGCAAGTTCCCACCGATGCGAATCGACCGCCCCGCATCGCCGACTAAGCCGTTAAAGACCGCTGTGGTGGCGCAGGTGAGAATGCACTGCGCCACGCGATTAACGACCGCTTTTTGCAAACCATCGCGGCTGAAACCGAAGAAGAGCAGCGAAACGCCGGGCCGTCCGTCGGGAGTTTCGTCGGGGGAAAGTGTCCGCTCGATACCGGCCTCTGCGTCGCAGCCAATCACCGATGCAGCATAACCCGTGGCTGCCACGGCAGCAATCTCCGCCCAACGCGGGTTAATCGCCGTGACGATCACCCGACACGCAGTCATCGGGAACGCCTCCGCAAACGTGTCGACGATCTCGATATTGTGAAGTCGCAACGGCCAGCCGGGGTTAAGGGAAACCTGGGATCGGTTCTTCGGCACGGTTGCCATTTTCAATCGAATAGAACTTCATCGACTTCAATCGATACGCGCCATCGGCTTCCTTCACGAATCGCGTGCGGATGTAGCGCAACACCGCACCTTGTTGGCCAGCCGCTTCGCCTTTCGCATAGAAGCCGAACTCGATCTCGCTATCGCTGAGGATTTGAAAATCGTCTTTGCCCAACCCCCACACGGCCACCCGCGCATCGTATTGGCGGATCAAGTTCCAGATTCCGGAGTTCCGCACATCCTCACGAGTCTTGCCGTTGTACGCAAACGACTTCGCAAGCTGTTCGACGAATCGCGCCGGATCGCGTGCCGTGGCCGCCGCTGCCATCGCTTCGACACGGCGAACCGATTCTTCGCGAGGGCTTTCGACGAGACGATCGATGAGAATCAACGCACCCAGTAGTAACGCGAAAATCGCAACCGCAATGAGCGATTTGCGACTCCGCAGACGAAACCAAACCGCTCCCGCGATCACGAACCCGATGAACAGGATCGCGTAAAGCAAGAACGGCGGATCGGTGAGGACTTTCGGCATCATTTCTACACGCGGTGGTTGGAATCACCGCATTATGGCAACAATCGCTGAGACATGCAAACCTACTTCGACGCGCGACGATCTGGGGCATTGGCCGGTGTCGTGAGATCGACAGTCACCATCTCGCCGGCACGGAAAATCACCTTTTGCGTCAGTTGTTCCGGGCGACCGTCTTTGATCGTTTCGAGTGCCATCGTGTACGAGAAATCGCGACCGGCGGGCACCACGGGTGTCGTGAACTCGCGGACGGTGCCATTCGATTCGTTTTTCTTGTTATCGATGTAAAGAGTCGCATTTTCTGGCACTTTCACGGTAATGCGGGCACGCTCCGAACTCGGCACAGGGGCCGTTATAGTTGGCTTCGATGTTGGATACGCCCCCGATTTCACCGTAGCGGTCGGCGTGCTGTTGTTCGTCTTCGGTGCCGCCCCGATGAGCAGATCGTTGAATTCAAGGTTTGCCGTCTTACCCGCTTGCACGTTCACCTTTTGCGTTTCCGAAAGCGTGCGTCCACCGCGTTCGTATTCGACGCGGAAGGTGTACGAATATTCGCGGCCATTCGGCAATTCTGGCGTCACGAACGAGCGTTCTGCACTCGTTAATGTCAATGGCCGACCTTCTGCAAACAGCTTGGCATCGGCAGGCAGTTTCACGATCACCGTGGCGCGGCTAGATGCCGCACTGCCCGGTTGGGGTAACTGGTTCTTCATGTAAAAACGTTCGTCTCGCACTTCGGGTGGAGGAACCATCGGGGGTGCGTAAGGAGTACCATTGCCAGGCAAGTTCGGGTTCGGGATCATCGTATCGGGCGTGCTTGGGAAGCCCTGGTTGGACGGCATTCCTTGATAAGTCATCGGCCCGGAAGTCATTCCCATACCCGCGCCGAAACAGCCAGCCGATGAGATCGGGCCGCTGTAATACGCCGGTGACGGTGTGGCGTACGGGCTGCCATAGTCCATCAACGGTGCGGAGTTTTCAAATCCGCCCCCGCTACACGAAAAGCTCGGTGCGTAGGCCATTCCGCCATTGCAGGAGTAACTCGGTGCGCCGTTGCACGAATACGCGGGAGCACTGCCATTGCAAGCATAAGAGGGTGCGCTGCCATTGCACGATTGGCCCGAACTGTAACAGCCGTTACCGCGACCGCTGCACGAGCCATAGCAAGAGCCGCCGAAGCTGAAGAAGGCACGAATGCGGCCACCGAAGAGACCATGGCAGGAGCCGGTGCCACCCGAACTGCGGCTTTCGCCGGAGTCGTAGCAGCCTCGGTTCTGTACGAGATCCCGAAAGTAGCCGTTGAACTCGGGAGCTTGCGGCGCGGTTGTGAGCGCGGTCATCAGTACGATGCTGTACATCGGAAGTTACCCTTTACGGAAGTGCGCGGCCCAGCGAACGCGGGATATCTGCGGCACCGTTGACGGAAAGGTAAACCCTAACGGTCGGTCCGTCAAAACGACATGAGGTAAATTCGACAATCTAAGTGGAAGGCGCGTTGGTGACTCCCGCGCAGTGAACATAACAGCTACAATCGATATTTCCGTGCAGGCCAAATGTGACTAATGCAGACGTTGTGCGGTCCGATTCAGGGAGTGATGATGGAAACGACCGGCATCGACGACGATCACGACCAGCGGTTCAAGATATTCATCCGCGAGTTTCTTCCGGACTTTATCGATTGCTTTTTCAAGCGCTGGTACGACCGCTTCAATTTTTCGCACGTTGAATGGCTAGAGCAAGAAGCGTTCCTTTACCCGCCGCACGGCGAGCAGAAGATTATGGACCTCGTCGCACAAATCCGCGTGAACGAGCCGATCGAACCCGGCAATAACGATTGTTTGTTGCTGATTCACATCGAAGTCGATTCGTCGAACTCAGCAGCGAAACTTCGGCGGCGAATGCTTCAGTACTATGCCTTTTTGCGTCGTTCACACCAGTTGCCAGTGTTACCGATCGCGTTGTTTCTGTACGTCGGCCTCGACGGTATCAGCCGCGACACGTATCAGGAAACGCTCTGGGGCGAAACGCTGATTCGCTTCGACTATTATTCGATCGGGCTACCTGGCCTCGACGGCATGGAATACGCCAACGGACCGAACATGCTGGGTCTCGCGTTGTCCGCGCTAATGCGATTGCCGAAACAAGATCGTGCCAGATTTTTGTTGGAAGGACTGGACCGCATCGTGAGTACGAGTGAGAATGACTACAGGAAATACTTGTTGGTGGAGTGCCTTGACAACTACACCATACTCGATGAATCTGAGCAACTGGAATTCGAGAGACTCAAAGCGGAGACACAACCGATGAACCGAGAATTTATTGGCGGCTTCGAACGACGGGCCATGGCCATCGGCAAAGTCGAAGGAAAAGCACGAGGAGAGTCGCGAGGCGTGACATTAGGGCAACGCAAAGTCCTTCTGAGACAGCTCAACAAAAAGTTTGGCGCACTCACTTTAGAACAGACAGCGTTGGTCGAAGCCATGAGTGCGGATCAGCTGTATGACGTATCGCTGGAAATACTCGATGCTCGCAGTCTTTCCGAACTTTCGGCCTTTCAAAATGAAATCGACGAGTAAACGGGACGCTATTCACCACAATTGAGGCTATACGATGTCGCGTTGGAATCTGGCTTGGCTGCTCGGCGTCCCGGCGGCACTCATGTGTGGGATCGTGTTCGCTTCCAGTGCGAGACAGCCGGAGAAGGACTATCAGCGTATTCGTACGATCGTCGATGTGCTGGCCGAAGTCGAAGATAAATACGTCGAAGAACTCACTGAAGAGAAGAAGCAGCGGCTAGTCGAAGACATGATTAACGGCGGGTTGCGTCAACTCGACCCGCACTCGCAGTATCTCAACGAAGATGCCGTCAATGCGTTTACTTCGCAAAGCGAAGGCGAGTTTGGCGGCGTCGGCATCATGATCGGCATCGACCCGAAAGATACGTTCCTCACCGTCGATAGTCCGATGGCTGACAGCCCGGCGTATCACGCGGGGATCCAGGCTGGCGATGTCATTTTGAAAGTCGAAGACAAAAGCACTGAGAATATGCGGGTCGAAGAGGCACGGAAGTTGATCTCCGGAAAAGCCGGGACGAAAGTGCGTTTGACCATGCGCCGTGCGGGCGGGAAAGAACCCGAAGAGATCACGCTGACGCGGGCGAAAATCGAAATGCACGTCATCCAGGGCGTCGCGCGTCTACCCGATGGCATCAGTTGGGATTACTTTGCGGACAAGTCGAACAAGATCGCGCTCATCCGCCTGACCGGCTTCAACGGCCGTACGAGCAAGGAACTGAAACCCGCGCTCGAACAGATCGAAAAAGAGGGCGCGAAGGCACTGATCTTCGACTTGCGCGACAACCCGGGCGGCCTGCTCAACGAAGCGGTCGATGTGTCGGATTTATTCCTTTCGAGTGGTGTGGTCGTTTCGACGAAAGGCCGCACCGATAAAGGGCGATCGTGGTCTGCGAAGGATGATAAATCGCCGTACGAACGCCCAAACGAACGGCCGATGGTGGTGCTTATCAATCATGGCAGCGCGAGCGCAAGCGAGATCGTC
>JANXNT010001148.1 GCA_025353985.1 Limnoglobus sp. | reverse complement strand
CTGGATTGACAGAGCGTGCGCTCGGTCACCAGGCCCCGTAACAACGTTGGAGGTTCGGTCGCTATGTACAGTATGGTCATGATGATGGCAGTCGCCACTTCGGGTGACGCCGCTTCGTTCGGTGGCAAAAAAGCCAGCTGTCACGGTTCGGCTCCCGTCGCCAGCTGCACCGGTTACGTTGCCAGCTGCCAAGGCTCGGCTCCCGCTAGCTGCCACGGTGGCGGCCTGTTCGCGAAGCTCAAAGCCCGCATGCACAGCGGCAAAAGCTGCCACGGTTCCGCACCCGTTGCAGTCCCAGAATGCACGACCTGCGAAGCTGCACCTGTCGCTGCACCCTGTGCAACCGACGCCGCCGCCCCCTGTGCCACCGCTGGCGCACCAATCGTCATCAGCCCAATGGCCGTCGAGCCAAAGGTGATGCCAAAGGCCGAAGAGCCAAAGGTTGAGCCGAAGAAGGTTGAGCCAAAGGTCGAGCCTAAGAAGGTCGAAAGCAAAAAAGAGTCGTAAACCACCCGGTTTGCGGATCGCGAATGCGAGGGCAACTGCCCTCGCATTTTCGTTTGATGGGTACCAGAACTGGACAATCATCCAATACCCGATAAACAAAGTGAACATTCGCCGTTGGCATCTTCAGCGAGGGCTACGATGCTCCGTAAATTGTTGGTCTTGGCAGTCGCCGTCTACATTGTGGCGGCGGCTGTGTGGGTACTCTCTGCCGGAATCGTTCGCGATGGCGGGAAACTCGAACTCCTCAATGTCGCCTGCGATCCGACGCGCGAACTCTGGCGAGACATCAACGCACTCTTTGAAAATCGCTTCACCCGCGAAACTGGCATTCCCATTTCGATCACGCAGTCTCACGGTGGCTCTGGCAGCCAAGCCGGTTCGGTCATCAACGGTCTGAAAGCCGATGTCGTCACGCTCGCACTTTGGACCGATACCGATGCGATTCGCAAAGCGGGGATCATCGACGCTGGCTGGGAAGATCGTTTCCCGAACCGCTCGCTGCCATTCACGTCGACCATCGTTTTCGTCGTTCGCAAAGGCAACCCGAAACAGATCCACGACTGGAACGACCTGGCCCGCGATGGCGTCAGTGTCATCACGCCGAATCCGAAGACATCGGGCAACGGCAAGTGGAGTTTCCTCGCGATGTGGGGCTATCAGATTTCGGAAGGCAAAACCGACGCGCAAGCGCTCCAGTACGTTACGCAAGTGATTCGCCGCGTGCCAATCCTCGATGCGGCCGCACGCGGCGCGACGATGACGTTTGCACACAAAAAGATCGGCGACGTTCACTTGACGTGGGAGAACGAAGCGTATTTCGAAGTCAAGGAATCGAACGGGGGTCTGGAGATCGTCTACCCGGCGAGTAGCGTGTTGGCGGAACCGCACGTGGCCGTTGTGGACCGCATCGTGCGGAAGCGCGGGACGAAGGCCGCCGCCGAAGCGTACATGAACTTCCTTTACACCGACGAGGCGCAGGAAGTGATTGCCCACCATTACTATCGCCCCACGAACGAAGCCGTCCTCAAACGCAACGCGAATCGCTTCCCGAAAATCGAACTGTTCTCGGTGAAGACGATCGGCACGAGTTGGGACGAGATTCAGAAGCGGTTCTTTGCGGAAGGCGCGATATTCGACTCGATTTACACCGCACAGGGGGTGGCGAAATGAGTCGGACATCGCGCCGCGTATTGCCGGGGTTCCGTCTCGGCCTCGGGTATACGATCTTCTATCTCAGCATCATCGTGCTGGTTCCACTGGCGGCAGGGATCTTCAAAGCCGCCGACCTCACGTTCGCCGAGTTCTGGGCGGTCGTCTGGACGCCGCGCGCGATCGCCGCGTACAAACTCACGTTCACCGCGTCGCTGGTG
>JANXNT010001113.1 GCA_025353985.1 Limnoglobus sp. | reverse complement strand
AGGGAAGTCGTGTTTCAAGCTATAGTAACCGAGGTGATCGCCGAACGGTCCTTCGGGTTTCGTTCGCGTTGGGTCGATAAAACCGGAGATGACGAAGTCGGCTTCTGCGGGCATTGCCAGCCCGGTTTTCGATAGCACGAGCGACATGCGCCGCCCGCCGAGCACCCCCGCAAACGCGAGTTCGGGCAGCCCTTCGGGCAACGGCATCACCGCCGACACCGTCAGCGCCGGCGGGCCTCCGACGATGACATTCACGCGAAGTCGCTCGCCCTTTTTCCCCGCCGCCGCATGATGCACGCCGATACCGCGGTGAATTTGATAATGCAGCCCGACTTCGCGATCCGGAATAAATTCGTTCCCACCGAGCTGCACGCGATACATGCCGAGGTTCGACTTCGCCCAGCCCGGCCGCTCCGGATGTTCCGTGTAAACCAGCGGCAGCGTTACGAATGGCCCGCCATCGTTCGGCCAGCATTTCAGTTGCGGTAATTGCGTCAGTGTCGTTTCATGTTTCAAAATCGGCCCGGAACGCGCGAGGTGGGGGCGTGCCCTCCAGAGTGCCAACGGGACATTCCAGTATCGCCACGGTTTCGCGCGGGCTTTATCCGGGTCCGATTTTAGTTCGACCAATTTGCGAACGAGCGGGATCGCATCGCGAAACAGAAACTCCGTGCGGGCCATGGTGCCGTACAGGTTCGCCAACATCGGGAACGGCGTCCCCTTCACGCGGGTCATCAGCAGGGCAGGGCCGCCGACGGCGTAGAGCCTGCGCTGAATCTCCGCCGCTTCGAGGTGCGGATCGATCTCACAATCGACGCGAACGAGTTGCCTCGTGCGTTCGAGGTCGGCAACGGCAGCAGCGAGATTGCGATAGCCCATGATTCCTCTTCGTGAAGTTGCGATGGATGTTACCGTCAAAACCGATTTTTCGGCTCGTAACGCAACGAATTGCGGTTCGGCAGAAGTTTTGCGACACGATACGAAAACTCGCAGCAATCCGACGTATTTTCCGACACTCGTGCCAGTTGAGTTCTATAGTTCGTCACAAACGCATTCGGTTTCGCGAAGAAAATACCCGCCGTCTATTCGCGTTTGTTGGGACTGTACATGATGTTGCCCAAGCATTTTTCGCAAATTTGCTCTCGCGTAGGCGAAGCGATTGCCGTTGCGCTGGTGACCAGCCTGGCGATCCTGTTCCAAGCCAGCTTACCAATTACGCTCGGGCCGACGTGGCTGTTGTATTCGGCGTTCGGCGTACCGTTCGCAGTCGGCTTGGCATTCGGCCGACGCGCCGCGATACCCGTTGCCATCGGCACAATTGCCGTTGCGATCTTTGCACTCCATCTCACCGGAATGGCTGCGATCCTGGCTGTGGTGATTTCGCTCGTCGAAGTCGCCGTCGCGTCGTTCTGCATCCGTCGTGGCTTACCGATTACTCCCGATATTAACCGACCGCGCGACGTGGCAAAGCTCGCGTTATTGTGCGCGATTGCATCGTCAGTTCGCGGCCTTGTTGCGGCGTTGTGTACCTCCGTACTCGGTGGCGATTTGGTCGAAGCCTGCGTGGGCACGATGGCCATCGGCTGGCTCGGGAACGTGTTACTCGCGCCGATGGTTGTGCTCTGGTTTCGTAGCGAATGCATCACGCCGATTTCGCGGTGGCGTTCGCTCGAAGCAATCGTGCTTTATCTACTTGTCATGGCGATTAGCTGGAAGTGGTTTTGCGGCGTTGATCCGAAATCGCTATCGCTGCCGGTACCCATCCTGGCGATAATGCTGGTGGTTGGCAATTGGGTCGCGTTTCGCTTTCACACGCGGGGTACCGCCACTCTGCTCTGCATCGTCGGCACCATCATTTCCATCGGTTGCTTTCTGCGTGGAACGATCGATCCGCTCTTGCCGCTCAGTGCGGCTCCCTTTGTGCAATGGCTCTGGATCGTTGGGATGGGAATCGTTGTCGTTTGCCACTTAATCGTTGCGGCGGCGGCTCGCGAATATCGCATTCGCGAAGAAGAACGCGATGGCTATGCACTCGATGCCCACCGACACGCCAAACGCCTCAGCGACGTCAACGCTCGTCTCGCGCTGCAATCGCTCGAAATTGCCGATCAGGCTTCCGAACTGGAAATTCAACGCGATGGTTTCGCCAAACTCGCCCGCGAACTCGCCGAGAAACGCGCGTGGCTCGAAGGGGTGATCGCCCAGTTACCCGTTGGGATCCTGCTCGTCGATAGTAATGCGGCCGTTGTTGCACGCAACACGCGATTCAACGAGATTCTCGGACTGCCCGACGCGCACGAAATCGATCACTTGACGGAGTTCGATGGCTGGGCCGTGCAGAACTCCGAAGGCGAGACGGTCGAGTATGCGGACTTCCCGCTCGTTCGGGCCATGACGGCCAACACCACCACGCTGAATATCGACTTGCGCGTAAGTAAATTCGGCGGCGATTGGGTCGAAACGGGCGTGAGTGCCGCACCGCTTCGCGGCGTCGATGGCACGACGATGGGTGGCGTGCTCGTCATGCAAGATCTGTCGTCGATGCGGCACGCCGAACGTCGCGCGCTCGACCAGGAAGATCGGCTGCGGCTGCTCGAATCGGCGGTCGTCAACGCCCGCGATGCCGTCGTGATTCTCGATGCCGATGCCTGCCCAAATCGCGGACGGCCCGTTCGCTACGTCAACATGGCGTTCACGCAGATTACCGGTTACACCGCCGATGAAGTGGTGGGTCGTTCGTTGCATTTTCTGCGCGGTCCGAAGACCGACGCAACTACCCTCGATTCGGTCCGTTCGGCGCTCGACGAATGCGGCACCTTTCGCGGCGAAGTGCTCAATTACTCGAAGTCCGGCGAAGAGATCTGGGTGAGCCTCAGTCTCGTACCCGTCTGGGGGGGCAATGGATGCTGTACACACTTCGTCATGATTCAACGCGACATTACCGACCAAAAGAAAACCGAAGAAGCCGTCCGCCGCAGCGAGGAACTCTTCCGGGGTATCTTTGAGACGACCTCCGCCGGTGTCTCGATCACCGGACCTCACGGGGAGTTTACCTCTTGCAATCCTGCGTTCGCCAAACTCATCGGCCGTACGATGGACGAAGTCATCGGCCTGACGGCGGCCACGTTCACGCACCCCGACGACTGGGCGACGCAGCAAGAGTTCATTGCGAAAATACGTAACCGCACGATCGACCGTTACCAAATTCGCAAGCGATACATTCGCCCCGATGGTGCCACCATCTGGACGGAACTTTCGTTTACCGCGATCTACAGCCCGACGGGCGAATACCAATACGGCCTCGGAGTGACCGTCGATGTCACCGCACGACTGGCACTCGAAGAGCAGTTACGACAAGCTCAAAAGATGGAAGCGCTCGGCCAGTTGGCGGGCGGCGTCGCGCACGACTTCAACAACCTACTGACCGCTGTGTTAGGCAATCTCGCGCTCGTTCATTTGCAAGATGGCGATCCCGCACGGGCGCTGTTGCACACGGTGGAAGTCGCCGCGAGCCGTGCCGCCGACCTGACGCAAAAACTGCTCGGTTACGCTCGACGCAATCAGTTGATTTCCGCACGGGTCCGCCCCAGCGCGCTGATCGAGGAAGTCGTCGATATCCTGCGGCGAACGCTTGATCCGCGGATCGAAATTCACATGTACGCGCAAACCGAAGCCACGATCTCCGTCGATGCCACGCTGATGAATCAGGCATTGTTCAACCTTTGCCTGAATGCCCGCGACGCGATGCCCGATGGTGGCCGACTGACGCTCGATGCGCGGAAAGTCACCATCAATGCCGACTATCCACATCACCCCGATGCCAAGCCTGGTGAGTACGTCTGCCTCACAGTATCCGATACGGGAACGGGCATCTCCGACGATGTCAAACGCCGCATGTATGAGCCATTCTTCACCACCAAAGGCGTGGGGCGCGGCACTGGCCTCGGCTTGTCGATGGTGCAAGGGATCTTGAAACAGCATCGCGGTTGGGTGACATTCGAATCGACGATCGGCCTAGGCACACAGTTCGATTTGTACTTGCCGGTGGCCCCACAGGAAGCCGAAATGATCGCCAGTGGCCCCACCCGCTTGCCGGGAATCGAACAAACCCCACCGCCCGTATCGACATCGGATAGGCACAATTTAGACGGCGCACAACCCCGCACGATTCTGCTCGTCGATGATGAATCGATGATTCGCCTGTTGGGCCGAACGATTCTCGAACAGAAAGGCTACGAAGTTCTCGAAGCGGTCGATGGGGCCGATGCCGTCGATTTATACTCGCGCGAACGCAGCCGAATCGATCTGATCATCCTCGACATGACAATGCCGCGAATGTCCGGCCGCGATGCCTTTCAGCGAATCACAACCGTCGACCCGAACGCCCGCGTCATCTTCTCCAGCGGTTACACCGTCGACGACCTCTCCGAAATCGACGGCGCGATGGGTATTCTCTCGAAGCCCTATCGCCCAAACGACCTCCTCGCCGCCGTGCGACAAGCCCTGCAAAACGGCCACCCCACCGCAAAAGCCCCACCCGCCACAATGCTGGCAACCCGTTCGTAGGGCGATGAATTCACATTAGATCTCGACGTCTACTTGGTTTGATTTTGAGTAAACCGCGACACTCCAAACGCACGAGTTCTGCCCAACGGAGTGCCGTTACGGCTTGACGTCGCGTGGCGTTTTCGCCTGGGTAACGAGTATCGACGGCGTGTCGCGATAAAAACAGCAGTCCACGCTTCAGCTTGGATAACGATGGAAAAGCGGATTGTAGCAACAATAGCAACCGGTCGAGATCGTGCGTTCGCGGAACTCCGGTTCCGGACTCTTCCAAAAGTGCCTTCATGTATTTCTCAACCAATTGCTGGCAATGAAAACAAACGAGATCGTGGACGGGTTGAGGGCTGTTTTGTAGCTGACTCGCGCCGGAGTAATCGGCTTCGGCTTTTCTGACCCATTCACGAGTCAGACGGTTCATAGATCACTTTCCCCTTGCTAATAATCTCTTTGAGAAAGGAGTCGCCTTCGCGTAACCGCCACTCCATCGCGTATGGTGTTCGTACGACGATATGTGCCGCGAATGGGGGTTCGATCGTGCACCGGATTTTAAAAGCCATGTCGCCTGAGTTTCGGCACGGAATGACAATCAGCAAGTCCACGTCGCTCTCTTCGTGCGGCGTCCCATAGGCATACGAGCCAAAGAGGATGATTTTTTCGGGTTGAAACTGCTTGGCAATCTGACGCGCATACAATCGAATCGTCCGCATCGAAACCTTGACGCTTGTAGAGACTGCAACGGCTTTCATAGATTTGACAGACATAATAATAACCTACCGCACGAAGCGGGATGATTCCAGTTAAAAACAGATAGGATCGGAGTTGTCAAATTCCAGTTTACCCCACAAATACGCCGCCAGTAAATCCGGGTTCGATGTCGATTTCGAATTGCTTTGCGGGGTTGTTTCCAGTTGCGATGGCGTTGCTGAGGTAGCCGGTGACTTTGTTGCCGGAACTGGTGATGACGTCGGCGCGGTTGTCGTTGTCGAGGTTTTTTACGCTCACGCGGACGCCGTTGCGGCTGTTGGTGTCCCCGGCGAAGAAGTTGCCAAGCGGGACGTATTCATTGGTTTGCAGGCTCTTGCCGTCGAGTACGAGTACTCTCGGGCCGCCACCGGGGCCACCGCCCGCGATGAGGTCGGCGAAGCCGTCGCCGTTGATGTCGCCGGCGGTGACGAAGATGCCGTTGCGCAGAGCTTG
>JANXNT010001108.1 GCA_025353985.1 Limnoglobus sp. | reverse complement strand
GTTTCGTTCGCTTTTTGCAATGCTTGCGAGAGCACCAGCGTCTGCGTGGCTCGGCCGAACAGGTTCGTCATCCAGACGAGTTCCGGCACCTGTTCCGGCGGAAACGCGTTGCTCTCCTCGCGGGTGACGACGACGGTATTTTGCGCGACGCCATGTTCGAAAATTGGTATCGAAAGCAGCGATCGTTGGCCTTCGAGATACTCCATCGCGGGGTCGTTCGGGAACAGGTTCAGATCGTCGATGAGGCGCGGTTCATCCGAGTAGAGTAGCGACGAAAGCAAGCCGCCAGAGACGATCGGGAAACGGTCCCAGTGCGTGTACGGGTTCGTCGTATCCGACCACAAATTGAACCGCGTAATGCGGGCGTGTGGCTTCTCGACGCCGCGCCGCGATAGTGTCAGTTGCCTTGTGGTTGGGAACAACTGCCCGAGGCGATGCGTGAAGATTCGATGCATATCTTGCGGGTCGGAGTAGCGGCTGAGTTCCCGCATCACATCGACGCTAATGGCCAAACGGCCCCGCCAGTTTCGGGTTTGGGCGTCGAAAAAATTGGGTGCGAGAGTCATGACCTGCCTCCGGCGATGAACGAATCCCTGCCGGGTGTCGGTGGCACACCGAACGTTTGAGGCAGTGGATTAATCTGAACCCAAATCGCGAGCGATTGCAAGTGCCGAATTTCCGATTTGTCACGAATCCGCAGTAATCGTTTTCATTCCAAGCCTCGTTTAACAAACACGGCCATTCGTATCGCCGCTCCGTATCTGTGAAAGTGCAAAATGTCTCCGACCCGAGGTGCGACCCAACGTGAGTGCAACCACCGATCATCTGTCGCCGTTTGCGCGACTGCTTGGTTATTTGATGCCGGAACGCCGCGAGTTGTGGATGGTGCTCGTCTACGCCATCGGCGTCGGCGTGCTGAATCTGGCGGTGCCGATCACCGCGATGGCGGTCGTTAACACGGCCGCACTGTCGAACCTCGTTCAGCAACTCCTCGCGCTCTGCGTGGCTCTACTCGTTTGCCTCGTGATGTCCGCGTTCTTGCAACTGCTGCAACAAATTGTCGTTGAGTACATTCAACGGCGCGTGTTCGTTCGGGTCGTGGCTACCCTCGCGGATCGTTTGCCGCGAGCGGAACTTCAGGCGTTCGACCAGCAGTACGGCCCCGAACTCGTCAACCGGTTCTTCGACATTCTGACGATCCAGAAAGCGGCGGCCACGCTGCTGATGGATGGCGTCTCGTTGTTCCTGCAAGTGTTGATCGGCCTAATCTTGCTGGCGTTCTATCACCCGCTATTACTCGCATTCGATGCGGTACTAATCGCGGGGCTGCTGTTCATGACGTTCATTCTCGGACGTGGGGCCGTTAGCGGAGCGATACGCGAATCGCGTTCGAAGTATGCCGTCTCCGGTTGGATGGAAGAACTCGCGCGCAACCCGATCGCGTTCAAGCTCAGTGGCGGGCCGGAGTTCGCGAAATCGCGTGCCGATGAACTCACGCAAGATTACCTCGCCGCACGCGCTGCACACTATCACATCTTGTTACGGCAGATCGGTTTCGCACTGTTTATGCAGGTGTTTGCTAGTACGGCACTGCTCGCGCTCGGCGGCTACATGGTTATTAATGGTCAACTCACGCTCGGCCAACTCGTTGCGGCAGAGATGGTCGTTACTCTCGTCGTGGCATCGTTCTCGAAGTTCGGCAAGCACCTCGAAAGCTATTACGACCTGCTCGCGGCGGTCGATAAAGTCGGCCATATGCTCGACCTGCCGATCGAACACGACGGCATCAGTCCGCACATCGGCGATACGCAAGGCGCGAAACTCGAAGTCCGCGACCTGACATTTGCGCACACCGACGCGCACGATGCGGTCATTCACGATTTGTCGTTTATTATCTCGCCGGGCGAACGGGTGGCCGTCGTCGGCCCCAACGGAGCCGGGAAAAGTACGCTCGTCGATTTGCTCTTCGGACTGCGAACGCCACAATCGGGGTGGGTGCAGATCGATGGCATTGACGTTCGCGATCTGAAACTCGATGCGTTGCGGAAGCAGATCGCCATCGTCAAAGGCGTCGAAATCTTCGAGGGAACGATCCTCGAAAATGTCTGCGTGGGGCGGGCCGATGTGACGTTAGCCGACGCGCGAAACGCCCTGGCCTCGGTCGATGTCCTCGAAACGATTCTCGCGATGCCGAAAGGCATCCACACGCATCTCACGCCCGGCGGCCATCCGCTTTCGCTGGGTGCCACCGAGCGAGTCGTGCTGGCTCGTGCAATTGCGGGACGCCCGCGATTCCTCGTTCTCGATGAAACTTTGGACAACATGGACCGCGAAATACGCGACCGAGTTTGGTCGTTCATTACGGGCCA
>JANXNT010001069.1 GCA_025353985.1 Limnoglobus sp. | reverse complement strand
TTGGATTTCATATCCGCGATCGCCCGTGCATCGTCGAACTTCAAGGCAATATCGTTGGTCAGTGCGACGATTGCGGCGTTCGGGTGCTTCGACATCGCCTCATAAATCGCCTTCCAACTCTCGGGTGGTACGACGCTCTTGCGTTCCTCGAACGCTTGCACGATGCCTTGCAGGATGTCTTGCCGCGTCTCGTTGTCCGGTGCCGATTTCAGAACCGGGAAGACCGCATCGAGTTGTTTTGTCGGCTCCGAATTCGGCAAAGTCAGCACGAGGCGAACGATGTTCGTCCGCACCCGCCGAATCGCAATCGAGTTCACGAGTTTCAGCGCTTCATCGGGCTTCGCCAGCACCGCCGGCTGGATGCCGAGCCAGTAAAGCTGCGCGAGCTTCGCATCGGCATTGTCGGCAGTTTTCGCAAACAGGAGTGGGGCCAACCCGAACTGATCCTCAAGGCGCAGGCGCGGCAGGGAGGCCGCAATCGCACCACGCTGAGCTGGGAATACGGTTTCGGACGCCATACGTCGAATCGTACCGATGAACCCTGTGTCCGACTTACCCGATTCCATTCCCAATCGAGTTCCCCAAACCGCAGTGGATTCGTTCTTGTTGAACGCCGCGATTGCACAGAAGCCAGGCAGCAGTTGTCCCGTTGCGAAATTCGTCCACATGACGCGAAGATTCAACGAGTTGTCGTCGGAAACGAACAGCTTATTTTCCGACCATGGACACGGAATAATTGTTCCTACGCTGGCGCGTTCTTGAAGGACACGCCGCGCTTTCCGAACCAGCCATTCGTTCTTCGATTTATGCAGATCCCATAACTCTTCGTCCGTCATCTTACTCACATCGCCCTTCCAACTCTTTCGATCGCCGTAGATCGTGCGATAGATGCGACCATTCGTCACGTCGGCGACATCGTAGTTGTGGCACTCGCCGGTGTCGCTCCAGTCGCTGGCGTACAAGCCGCCGTCTGGGCCTTGCTTGACGCAGATGCCACGGAACCACGGGTCGTTTGCGAGCAGGAAGTCCGGACGGCGGACGCCCTTCATGCCCGATGGTGTGCGTTCGAGGCCGTCGTTATTGAGGCGGTTGCCGTGAATATTGCTTACGAACAGCGTGTTGCGATACTCCTTGGGGAAGTTGTCGCCGAGGTAAATTGCCGCGCCGCTGTGCGCGTGACCGCCACCCGCGTCGTCGTGCTGTTTCTTGATTGCGCCAGTCTTCTTGTCCGCCTGGCTTTCCGCCCAGTGGCCGCCCCCCCAGTGCTTGTAGTCCACCGCACTGCCCATTAACCCGAATGCGTACGGGTTGGAGTCTTGGCCGTACATCCGTTCGTATCGCCCGCCGGGTACGACGTGAAACAGGTGGTCGATCACGCAGTTCGTGATGAACATTTCGCCGTGTTCGTCGAAGTCGAGGCCCCACGGGTTCGTCGTGCCGGTCGCCACGACTTCGAAGTTCTTCTTGGTTGGGTGGTAGCGCCAGACGCCGCAATCCATGTATGGCCGCTTCTCTTTCGGCGTGCCCGGCGCACCGATGTACGCCTTCGCTTGAATGCCGTTGGTGCCGTACAAGTAGCCATCCGGCCCCCAGATCAGGCTGTTGAACACGGTGTGTTTCGTATCGGTCATGTTCCAACCGTCGAGGTGAATCACCGGCGGGCCGCTCGGCTTGTCGTCCGCGATTGGCACGAAAATCAGGTTCGGCGACGAACAGAGCCAGACGCCACCGAAGCCGAATTCGATGCCCGAAAGGTTCACGCCGTTGTCGATCACCACCGTTTTTTTGTCGTGCTTGCCATCGCCATCGGTATCTTCGAGGATCACGACGCGATCGTGCCCTTTGCCATCGCGGCTCCACTTCGGGTAGCTCAGGCACTCGACGACCCACATCCGCCCGCGATCGTCGAACGTGAACGCGATCGGCTGAACGATGTCCGGCTCACCTGCGAACAGCGTGACGTGAAACCCCGGCGGCACTTTCATCTTCGCCGCCGCTTCCGAAGTCGGCACCGGTTTGTCCGCCGCCTGCAATTGCGTAGAAGGGAATGCGGAATGCAGTATGAACGCAAACAAGAGGAGGAGCCAGCGCATGAAGGAATTCCGATTGGGTGGGTGAACCATTTCGCAGACTGTTATGATAACCAAAACCAAACGAGGAAGCGATATGACAACGTTAACGACGAAATTGATGACGGCGGAAGAGTTCGCCGAACGGCCCGAGCCAGCAGATGGGTCGCGAGAAGAACTCGTACGTGGGGAGATTGTAACGATGTCTAGACCTCAGCAAGAGCACGGCTTGACACAAGTCCGAATCGGCTGGTTGTTGATGAATGTCGTCGTGCCGAACCGTCTCGGTTGGGTCGGCAGTGAATCGGGAGTAATAACAGAACAAGACCCCGATTCCGTTCGAGGGCCGAACGTTTACTTTTTCAGCATCGAACGCTCACCTACGCCTCCCACCGGTTACGCGGAAGTCGTGCCCGATCTCGTGGTCGCCGTGCGATCCAGGAAAAGATCAGCGAATATATTGCGGCGGGAACAAATCTTGTCTGCGTCGTCGACCCCGTGGCGCGAACCGTCATCGTCTTCGCCGGATCAACGCGTGGCGTCGAACTCGCCGAGAACGACACCATCACCGGCGGCAATGTGCTGCCGGGGTTCGCGTGCAAAGTCGCGGAGTTCTTCGAGTAAATCGCCTCACATTTGCACCTCCGGGTTCACGCAGTCGGGTAGGCGTTGGCCGTGGATGCCGGCGAGCAGGTTGTTCGCGCACTTCGTCGCCATTGCGTTGCGGGTGGGTACGGTGGCACTCGCGATGTGCGGGGCGATTACGCAATTCGGAATTGCGTACAACTCGTGGTTTGGCGGCAGCGGTTCGGGTTCGGTGACGTCGATGCCGGCAGCGAAGATCGTACCCGAACGCAGCGCATTCGCGAGCGCCACTTGATCCACGTGCGGACCGCGTGCGGTGTTCACGAACACGGCGGACGGTTTCATTTTTGCGAACTCGCTCTCGCCGAATAACCCCTTCGTGGTCGCGTTTAAGTCGACGTGAACCGAGACGAAATCGCTTTGCTGCAAGAGCGTATCGAAATCGACGCAGGTTGCGCCGAGTTCGGCATCCATTTCGGGCTTCGGCGTGCGTGCGGTGTAAATGACCTTCATACCCCAACCGTAATGCAGCCGTTTCGCGGTGGCGAACCCGATGCGGCCCATGCCGACAATCCCGAGCGTGCGGCCGCGGAGTTCTTGGC
>JANXNT010001057.1 GCA_025353985.1 Limnoglobus sp. | reverse complement strand
GTACCCGCGGACCGGGCCGCGGACCACGATGCCCTGAACGCCCACGGTGATGCTGAACCACATCCCGGCCTCGTGGCCGAACTTCGCCGGGATAATCGCAGGCTCAGGGTTGAGGTGCGATAACAGCCCGCCTTGCAGTTGATCCCGCGTGATCCAGCCGCCGTAAGGCAGAACGCCGCGGCGGTCCTTGGAACCCCAAGGGAGGGCCTGCAAACGCCCGTACCACTGCACCGGCAAGACCTGTGGCGACTGCCACCAGAAGAAACGGGCTTCGGAGACTTCGCCCCGCACGTAAAGGCGTGGCTTCATTTCCGCCCGTTCGACGAACTCGGTCGGCAGTTCCGAAACGGGCAAGGCAACACCAGAGCACATAATGACCTCAGAAGCAGAACTTCCCGCGAATGTCACACACATCGTGCATGTTGGCCGGATCGCGGTAAAAGTTGTTTGCGTAAAGGGTCGCTCCTGACCGGATAGTGAACCGCCCGAACGTATCGTTGATCGCCTTTTTCACCTTCGCCAGTGCCTCTTGCGTCGGGTCGGGCAGGTCGAAGAGCGAAGGTTGCCAACTGCCGGCGCGGCTCAAATTTGACGCGACCAAATGCATGTGCGTTGCCGTTCGGCCTTGTCGCCACGCCTGGCGCAAACAGCTTTTGGCGGTGTTCAAGAGGATGTCGAACCGATCCGAAGGCGTGTTGAGCCGAACCGATCCTGCGGTGGATTCGCCGCCGAAGTAACTGACATAAATCGTGATTACTTCGGGCCGCACCTGGTGATAGTGCAGTTCCTCGATGAGTCGCTCGGTGTTGCGAACGAGCCACCCGTAGAGGGTGAATACGTTCGAGACGTGCCCCGCCAGACTACCACCCCGTGAAATCATCTTGTGCGGCGTGCGATTCGCACGAATCGGATTGACCCGTTCGCCGTTCAACTCCAACCACAGATCGTGCCCCGTGGCGGTCAGGATCCGCTTCACAGTGCGGCCGTCGGCGTTGCGGAAGTCGAGGCACGTTCTCACCCCGTACGGTTCCAATCGGGCAGCGCGACGACGGGCGATTCCTGCAATCTCGGTAACTGGCAGTCGAGCCAATAGTTCGGTTTCATGGTTCGCGTCTTCGACCGCCACCGCGCCGAACGGTTTGATCGTGTCGGCGAACAGCTTGGCCAAGGTCCGGGTTCGGGCGAACG
>JANXNT010001052.1 GCA_025353985.1 Limnoglobus sp. | reverse complement strand
TGTGAACCAAACTTTGGAAGCGGAATCGATGAACGTCTTGAACGGCGCACTCGGCCCGCCCATGTACGTCGGGCAGCCGAAGATAATCGCGTCGGCGTCGGCGAAATCCTTGAAGTCGCCCTTCACGTCATCGACGGAAATCAGGTGGACCGTCGCGCCCGCAACTCGTTCCGCACCGCGCACGACCGCCTTCGCTACCTGTGCCGTGTGCCCGTATCCGCTGTGATAAACCACGACGATCTTCGCCATAAACTCTCCTCGTTTGGTGATACTGCGTGGTCATCTTAGTGACGATTGCAAGACGTTTTCCGTTCGTCGGTACAATGAGGGTTGCATTCCCCCTGGAAACTAACATGCCCCGCGACTTGATTCTCGGCACCGCTGGCCACATCGATCATGGAAAGACATCGCTCGTGAAGGCACTCACGGGGGTCGATTGCGACCGTTTGCCCGAAGAGAAAGCCCGCGGCATCACCATCGATATCGGTTTCGCCAGCCTGCCCCTCGGCGAGTTTCACCTCGGCATCGTCGACGTTCCCGGCCACGAGCGCTTCGTTAAAAACATGCTCGCGGGGGCGACCGGTATCGACCTCGTTGCGTTCATCGTCGCCGCCGACGATTCGATTATGCCGCAAACCCGCGAACACCTCGAAATCCTGCAACTGCTCGACATTCAGCATGGCGTCGTCGTGCTCACGAAGGCCGATCTCGTCGATGACGTTACTCGCGAAGTCGTCGAACTGGAAATCGAAGACTTGGTAAAAGGCACCTTCCTCGAAGGTGCGCCGATTATTTCGACATCGGCGACGACGGGTGCGGGGATCGCGGAACTGAAAGTGACTCTGGAAGCGATTTGCCAGAAGATCGTCCAGCGCAGCGAGGCCGAGTGGTTCCGCATGGCGATCGATCGTTCGTTCATTATGCAAGGGCACGGTACGATCGTGACGGGCACCGTCATTTCGGGCCAACTGTCCGTTGGTGACGAACTGACATGGCACAAAACCGATGGCACGCTCGAACCGGTGCGGGTGCGTTCGCTCAACCATCACGGCGAGGCGGTGACGACGGTGCATCGCGGGCAGCGCGCGGCGATTAACCTACCCGGCGTGCCGCACGAAATGGTGGCACGCGGCCAGGAAATCGCCGCGAACGGCTACCTCGAACCGAGCAAAGTCCTTACGGTGCAGTTGCGGGCGCTGTCCGGCCAACGGCGGGCAATCAAGCACCGGCTTCCCGTTCGCTTGCACATCGGCACCGCCGAAGTGATGGCGACGGTGTCGTTGCTCGATTGCGACCGCGTCGAACCGGGTTCGAGTGCGATGGCCCAGCTTTTCCTCGAATCGCCCGTGACGGCGGTGTGGGGGCAGCCGTTCGTCGTGCGCGATTCGTCTGCGGAAAATACGCTCGGCGGCGGGCGAATCGTGCAGCCGAACGCGACGAAGTTGCGACGGCGACATCTGGAATCGATGGAGTGGATCGAACGCCTCGGTTCGGACGATCTCGACACACGCGCGATCGCTTCGGCTTGGTTTTCCGGCTTTCGGGGCTTCGCGCCGAACGATCTCGTTCGCGATGCCGGTTGGAAAACCGATGCCGTCGATTCTGCGATTCAACAAATGATGGCTAAGGGCGACATCGTTGAACTCGTGTTGCCGCCCGCGCGGAAAATCTACGTTCACGCGGATCGCGTCCAGGAACTCGGCGTACGCATCTTGCAATGCCTCGCAACACTGCACGAACAAACGCCGCTGATGACGAACCACGACCGCCAAAAAACGCTCGCTCGACTCGATTACATCGGCAACGAACCGATGTTGCAGGTGATTGTCGATCGCCTGTTTCGAACGAAGCAACTCGTCGGCGACGCACGACGAATTGCACGCAGCGACTTCAAGCCGAAGCTGAGTGCGAACCAACGCAAGTTGAAAGATCGCATCGTCGAAGAGCACAAGAAAGCCGGGCTGGCACCACCCGAACCGGCGAGTTTCGTCAATCTGGCGGCGGGAAATGCGGCGGCGTTGAAAGACATTTACGAAGTCGCGATTGCCGAAGGGCACATCGTTCGCGTCAACGACGAAATTTTCCTCGATGCCGAAGTCGATGCCGAGATGCGCCGGAAAGTCGTCGAACGACTCGCCCCCGGCCCCGGTGCCACGGTCGCCGAAATCCGCGACCTACTCGGCACAACGAGAAAGTACGCAATCCCACTCTGCGAGTACCTCGACCGCATCGGCCTCACCGCACGCGAAGGCGACGTGCGCGTGCTGGCGCGCGGTCCATCTCACAATTCCGGGTAAGGCGCGTGTGGATAATTCGCGGGCGTGTACGAGATTGCCAGTTCGGGGGTTTCGAGCTTTACGCCACTTTGCGTACGCGATGCAATGGCGCGATCCAGAATCCCGCCAGTTAGCAACGTATGTTCGACGGGGTAAGTCGGCTTACCCGTGTGGATCATCGTTTCGATTGCCTTCAAAAGATACGCAAAGTGAGGGTGATTCGGCTCGGGCCGTTCTTCGAAGCTCGTCGCGATCGGCTGTCGCTGTCCTTTCAGTTTGAGCGCGACGGCCGTTCTCGATATGCACTGAAACATGAACTGTGCGCCACGTAGTCCGTCGTTGTATTCGAAGAGGATCAGTGCGGCTTTTTCGTCTTGTCGCATCGCTTTCTTGCCGACTTTCGGCACGATCGCGAATGCGGCTTCGAGGACATCGTTCGCCACGAGGCCATCGTCGACGGCCTTCCACATCGCTTTGCCTTGTAGGAATTGCACCCACTTCACGCCGCGTTCTGCATTGCGTCGTCGCTCCACAAGGCTTTGATAACATTCGAGGGCATGGCTGCCGTACACATCCAGCCCGCTGTAGCCGATCCCGACGGCCGATTCGATCTCGCAGCCCATCGG
>JANXNT010001044.1 GCA_025353985.1 Limnoglobus sp. | reverse complement strand
CCGTCCGACACGTCGCCGAGATTATCGACGACGACCGGCCCGACCTTGACGACCGTCATGTTCACCGTCGCCGTGCTCGACCCGCCGGCCCCGTCGCTGACGGTGTAGGTGAACGAATCGGTGCCGAAGAAGTTGGCGTTCGGCTGGTAGTTCACCCGGGCACCGCCGCCGATGATGGTTGTCGTTCCGTTCGTCGCCTGGCCGACCGCCACGACGATGCGCGAGTCTCCATCCGCGTCGAAGTCGTTGCCGAGCACACTGATGCCTAAAACCACACTGTTCTGATTGATGGTGACCGCGTCGTCCGCCGCGACCGGGACGGTGTTGATGTTGTAGTTGACGATCTGGCTGCGCTGCGTCGGCGTCAGGCCGGCGAACAGGTCGTTGCCGACCACCGGCGTGCCGTCGAACATCTCGTTGTCGCGGCGCTGGGCGATGGCGGCGGTCGTGTTGATCTGGTGGAAGAAGACCAGCGCCCGCGTCTGCCCGGCCGGGACGGTGAGGCTGTACGTCACGGTGTAGGGGCCATTCGTCGTCGGGTCGGTGACGGCGGTCGGGGTGACAGCCGCCCCGGGGCCGAAGAACACCGCCGTCACCGTCGGGTCGCCGCCGGACAGGTTGGCGTCGTCGGTGACCAGGAAGCGGTCGGCGGTCGTGAACGTCGTGTCCACGCTGCTGGTGGTGATGATCTGGGTGTTGCTATCCGACCCCAGGTCGTTGCTCAGCACCACGGTGACGGTCACGTCCGCCCCGGTCGGGTTCGTGAACGTCACCAGTTCGCGCATCGTCGCCGACGACGGCGCGGCGAACAACTCGGTGGCGACATTCAGCCCGGCGACGACTTGCGTCGGATAAGTGGCTGCGTTCCCCGCCAGCGTCGGCGTGCCGCTCAGGAAGGTGCCGTTGACGCTGACGCGGCCCTGCGAGTCGAAGGCGTCCTGTTGATCCCCAATCGTGGCGTCGTCGATGCCGACGGTGGACGTCGAGACGTTCCAGGACGCGCCTTCGCCGCCGTGGAGGTTGTTGTTCGCCCCGGTGCCGAACTGCCAGTTGGCCACCGTCGCCAGTTGGGCGTCGTTCAGCCCGGAGAGCAGGTCGTTCCCGACCACCGGGTTCGTCCGCCAGAAACTGGCGAAGGTCGTGGCATCGACGACGGCGGCGGGGGAGGTCGGGTTGAGTTGGTGGAAGAACAGCATCCGCCGCGTCTGGCCCGCCGGGACGGTGAGGCTGTAGGTCACGGTGAAGTTGCCGCTTCCCGCCGGGCTGGTGACGGCGTTCGGCGTCACGGTCGGGCTGTCGGGGCCGAACAGGACGGTGGTCACCGTCGGGTCGCCGCCAGACAAGTCTGCGTCGTCGGTGATCAGCCAGCGGTCGGCGATCTCGAACGTCGCGTCCCGTTGCTGGTCGTCACGATCTGGGTGCCGCTATCCGACCCCAGGTCGTTGCTCAACACCACGGTGACGGTGATCGCGGCGGCGGTCGGGTTTTGGAACGTCACCAGCTCCCGCATCGTCGCCGACGACGGCGCGGCAAACAACTCGGTGGACACGTTCAGCCCGGCAACGGCCTGCGTCGGATAAGTGGCCGCGTTCCCCGCTAGCACCGGAGTGCCGGTCAGCACGGTGCCGTTGACGCTGACGCGCCCCTGGTTGTCGAAGGCGTCCTGTTGATCCCCCAGGGAAGCGTCGTTGATCCCGACATCGCTCGTGTTCATGTTCCACGACGAGCCTTCGCCGCCGTGGAGGTTGTTGTTCGCCCCGGTGCCGAACTGCCAGTTGGCGACGGTCGCCAGTTGGGCGTCGGTCAGCCCGGCGAGCAGGTCGTTCCCGGCCACCGGGTTCGTCGCCCAGAATGTCCCACCTCCGGAGACGACCTGGGCATCGCTGATGGCGTGCGTGGAGGTCGTGTTGATCTGGTAGAAGAACAGCAGCGACCGCGTCTGCCCGGCCGGCACGGTGAGGCTGTAGGTCACGTCGAAGCTGCCGCCGATCCCGGCGACCGGGTCGGTGACGGTCGTAGGAGTTGCGGTCGGGGCACCGGGGCCGAACAGCACTGTCGTCACTGTCGGATCGTCGCCGGCCAGGTTGGCGTCGTCGGTGATGACCCAGCGGTCGGCGGTCTCGAACGTCACGTTTCCGTTGCTGGTGGTCACGATCTGGGTGCCGGCATCCGACCCCGGGTTGTTGGACACCACCACGGGCACGGTGATGGCGGCCGCGGTCGGATTCTGGAAGGTGACGAACTGCCGAACGGTCGCCGACGACGGTGCGACGAAAAACTGCGGCGTGACGGTCAGCCCGGCAATGACGGCCAAGGGGTAACTCGCCGTCTGGCCGGAGAAGGTGCCGGCCCCGTTCAGGGCGACGCCGTTCACCCGCACCTCACCGACGAAGTCGAAGGCGTCGGTCTGCGCCCCGATCGACCCCTCGCGTACACCGACGATGCCGCCCTCCGTGAGGTCGAAAGTGGAGCCTTCGCCGCCGTGGATGGCGACCGGGTTGACGCGGTCTTCGAGCGGCAACATCGCGAGGGAGTGGCGACGAGCCATCGGGCGAGCCGCAGGGAACAGGTTGCGAATCCAGCGACTCATGAGAAAGCTCCAGACTACGATTGTGGCAAAATAGAAAGTCTGTTGGCGTAATGATGCTGGAAGATGATTTTTAACATGTTACACGAACATTCGACGATACTCAACCGGTTAACGTTTGCAATTTTTGCGTTTTGAGCATACCTACATGAAATCACAGAGTCAATAAGTTTGCGATGAATTGACGTAAGTCAGAATTCGTATCGTGCACGGACGTATCCAAAAGTGCGCCGAAATGACACAGAAGTGCGCGCAAATGACCCAGAAAAGGCGCGCACGGTCGATTTTCGGTCGCATTGTGACCCAAAAAGGACGGTACTTACGAAGTCTGTCGCAACAAGAGCGTTCGGCGTAACCCACGGCAACAGTTCGAGATACGGCAAAATCGCCCGAAACCGATAAGCGATTTGCGATCAAAAAACGGGCTTATTGAGACGAAAAAACACGAAAAACACGGTTTGAAAACTTTCGCAATGGTGACTTACGTCGATTGAAAATCGCTATTTCCCGCTCGGAGACGTGAATTCGATGCCGGTTCGCGGCGTTTCTTCCTCGCCGAAACCCGCGCCCGGCGGCAGCATTCGCCACGGTACGCCACCCGACGATTGCTTATACCCGGCATTGAACAGGTTCGTCATTTCGACCGGCTCGATCTTCATACTCTTCGGGCTGCCCTTCACTTCATCCGGTAGCATCACCAACTGGTACGACATGCCGGACGTGACGCAAAGCGTGTACAGTTTCAGCAATTCCACCCGGTAAAGTGCATACAACGACGCCGAAACGCTGGCGCTGATCTGATCGATCAGGTTCAGGCGGCCATCGGTGGGGTCCGCGTAGAGTTTCCCGGCAGAGATCGCATACAGGTTCGACCCCGCCAGCCATTGCGTACCGGGCGCGGGTGTCACATTCGGCCCGAACTTCATGAACGTCTGCGTAACAGCACCGCCATCGGTGTGGACTTCCTGGTAGCGCTTACCGTTGACGACGACATCGAACTCAACGGGTGGCACCATGCCAGGAATGGCACACGCAGCGAGGATAATCTTGCGAACGAAGTCGTCCGCATCGGGACGGCCCGAACAGGCGACTGCGCCAATATCCCAGATAATCAGGCGTTTCGTGTGTGCGTTCAGCGTACCGATGAACAACCGCCGCCCCGCCACATGCGACGCACGGAGTTCGCACAGGAACTGCGCGTTCACTTCCTCGTCGATGATCTTCTTGAGGCCGTCCGCCGTGGAAATCGAGCCATAACGCACGAGATTGCGAACGGGCCGCGTCGTGAACAGGTCGGAGCCTTTGGTCGTCGTGAAGAACTTTTTAAGCTTGGCGTCGTATTGCGAACCCTGGAAGGCGTAGAGCGCAAGGATGGCCCCGGTGCTGACGCCGGTGACGACATCGAAAGTGGGCCTCGTGCCGGATTCCGTCCACCCGCAAAGCACCCCCGCTGAGTACGCACCGTACTTGCCACCTGCGGATAATGCGAGAACATTCAGCGGTTTCGTAGGTAGACCGGTGGCGGGTGGCACCGGAACGGGCTTTCCGGCCAGTGCGTTCGCCAAGCCATCCACGGCGGCACGATCCGAATCCGGATACGTCCCCGGCGGCACGCTCGGTTCGGTCCATTTCTCGGAAAACAACTCGACTGATGGGTAATTCACATGGCGCAGACGGTTGCAACTCGCGTTCGCAGCCCCCAGGCAAGCGACCGCGAATAAGAGAACTGTCGTGGGGCGAACCCGTCGGGCCATGGGCATGCCAAGCTCAGTCAGTCGGATAGAGCGGTCTAGATTTCGCACAAATAGCAACGGCGGCAAACGCGGTCAAGATCGAACGGAGGCTCTTACAGTTCGTCCAAGTTCACTGGCTGTCCGTCGGCGATTTGAATCAGCAAGTGCATGACGGCGGGCGAAATCGTCTTTTTGATGTTGCGAACCGAGCCATCGGCCAACAATATTTGGAAGGAATCGCTGCCCGACGCCCCGAACGATGGCAGAGGGCCGTTGCGAGTGTACGGCACATCGGTCGGCGAAGCCCACGGTGCGCCAATTGTCACTTCGGCTGCCATCGCGGTATTCGCTGTTCCATCGGAGATGTTTGACAATTTCATGGGGAATTTGCGATTGGCTTCCATGAATGCGCCGGGGCCGTTGAAGCCGAACATGCGGGTATTCGTCGGGCCGCCCGGTTCATCGGGAGTCGAGTAGGCGGAGACGAGTTGACTCGAAAATGCGATATTCCGAGGATCGTCCCATCGACTCGATCGATCGAACCCGCGATAGAGTCCATTCTGTTCGACATATGGCAACAAGCCGACGCGCCAACTCAGACCGGGATTCGTTGCTTTGTCGTCGCTCACCGCAAACGGCACGCCAAAAAAACCTTGCACATCGTGCTGCGAGTGCAAACCAATCCCGATTTGCTTCATGTTGATCCGGACCACTCCCGACGCTTCGTTCGATCTCGCCTTTTGGATTGCGGGCCTCAACGAGACATAGCAGATGCCAATGACAAACAAGATACCGATCGGGATCGCCACCCACGCCCACGTCGGAAACTCGGGCTTCGACTTGCGTTTGCGTCGACGCGGTCGCTCGTCGTAATCGTCATCGTCGTCATCGCGCCGCCGCGATCGTCTTGGGCGATCATCGTCGTCATCCTCTTCGTCGTCGAATCGTTTGCGTGCCATGAGCGAGCCTCGGCGTTTTCATCGGATGTGCTTGATGCTTCACAATATCGATTCGATCCGATACGACCACTCGCGGCCACGCCGTGAACGAGTATTTCGCTAGTATTTAACGACTGGCCACCAATACATTATCACAGGCGAAGGCCCTATCAGCGGCTAACACGACAGGAACGAACATGCACCTGCGACAACTCGGTAATAGCGACTTGATGATTTCACCCATCGGCTTCGGTGCGTGGGCGATTGGCGGTGGCGGGTGGGCGTTCGGCTGGGGGCCGCAAGACGATGCCGCTTCGATTGCGACGATCCACGAAGCGATCGACGTTGGCATCAACTGGATCGACACCGCCGCCGTTTATGGCCTCGGCCATTCGGAGGAAGTCGTCGCGAGGGCGCTCGAAGGCGTGGCGAACCGGCCGTACGTGTTCACGAAATGCGCCCGCGTCTGGGACGAGAATCGGAGCATCGGCAAGAGCCTGAAGGCCGTGTCGATTCGCAAGGAATGCGAGGCGAGTTTGCGCCGGTTGCGCATCGATGTTATCGACTTGTATCAGGTCCATTGGCCCGAACCCGACGAGGATGTCGAAGAGGGTTGGGCCGAAGTCGCGAAATTGCAACGCGAGGGGAAAGTGCGCTGGATTGGCGTCTCGAACTTCGATGCGAGCCAGATGGCGCGTGCGGCGAAAATCGCGCCGATCACGTCGCTCCAGCCGCCGTACTCGATGTTGCGACGCGAAATCGAAACCGACATTTTGCCTTATTGCGAAGCGAATACGATCGGCACGCTCGTCTACTCGCCGATGCAATCAGGGTTACTAACGGGCACCTGGACCCGCGAACGGATTGCCGCACTTCCCGCCGATGATTGGCGCAAAGAGAAAAACAAGTGGTTCCAGGAGCCGAACCTCACGCGCAATCTCGAACTCGTCGAACATCTGAAAACGGTCGGTGCGCCGCACGGGAAATCGCCGGGCGAAGTGGCGATCGCGTGGGTGCTGCGACACCCGGCTGTCACCGCCGCAATCGTCGGGGCACGCAAGCCCGGCCAACTGAAGGAACTGATGGGTGCCATCGAGTGGCGACTGAGCGACAGCGAAGCCGCAAGCATCGAGGCGCGGCTATAGGTATTCCCGATTACGCCAGGGACCAGCCTTTGCGGTACTCGCGATGGATGTACTGATCGGCTTCGGGGCAGTTGGTGGCCTTCATCGCTTCGGCGTCCCAGATCAGTTTCTTGCCGGCGCGGTAGGCGACGTTGCCGAGGTGGTTGGCTTCGGTCAGCCAGCCTGCGTAGTCGAAATGGCACGTTGTCGGGGCACCGGTTTTGCACGCATGAATCCACTCGGCGTAGTGACCCAGCGACTTTGCGATCGTCGGTTCGGGCTTCTTAAAGTCGACGAATTGCTTCTCCGGGAGCAACAGATATTTACCATAATCCGACAGCAACATGCCCTTGTCGCCGACGAACAGCACGCCCGAATCCCACTTCGGAATCGTGCCATCGAGTACGGCGGGTGGCTTGTTTGCGCCTTGATACCACGACAATTTCAGTGCGGGCATGTCGCCGCGTGGGCCGTACTCGTAGGTCGCTTGCATTGATGCCGGCGCGAGTTCCGCGTGTGCGGGTGGCCCGAACGCTTCGACGGTCAGCGGCGCTTTCAGCTTTAGCGCCCAAAACGGCAGATCGTTCCAGTGGCTGCCGAGGTCGGACATCGTGCCGTTGCCGAAATCCCACCAGCGATACCACTTCGGCCCCGGCACGTAGATCGGGTGGAACGGGCGCATTGGTGCGGGGCCGATCCACAGATCCCAGTTCAACCCGGCGGGCACGGCGGCGCTGTCTTTCGGGCGTTCGGTCACGTGCAAAATGTCGTTCTTTTTCGCACCCTCTGGGTTTTGCAAACCCCAGGTGCGGCCGACCCAGATGTGGCACTCGCGGACCGGCCCGATCGCGTTCGATTGAATCAACTCGACGACGCGGCGGTAGTTGTCCTCCGCGTGAATCTGCGTGCCCATTTGCGTCGCGAGTTTTGTCTTCGCGGCCGCTTCGCGGATCACCCGAGCTTCCGCGATGTTGTGCGTCAGCGGTTTTTCGCAGTAAACGTGCTTGCCCGAACGCAGTGCCGCAAGCGTCACCATGGCGTGCGTGTGTTCGCACGTGCTGACGACGACGGCGTCGAATTCCTTCTCGTGGTCGAACAACTTGCGGAAGTCGGCTTCCTGGCGGGCGTGCGGGTGGCTGGTCGCGGCCTTCGCGTTGGCCGCACGATCGACGTCGCAGAGCGCGACGATATTCTCGCTAGACACGCCGCCCATGTTGGCCGCACCGCGACCACCCGAGCCGACGATCGCGAGGTTGAGTTTCTCGTTCGCGCCGTGTACGCGACGATACGAAAACGCGGGCAGTGACAACGCACTGACAGCCGCGACACCGAGGAATTTACGACGAGTCGTCATAGGATCACCTGGGGTTAAGGAACTTGCATGAGGTACGCGATCAGGTCGGCCATCGCTTCGATGCTGATGTCTTTTTCGAGTCCTTCGGGCATCAGCGATAGGCCGGTGCTTTTCAGGCTTTCGATGTTGCTGCGGCTGACGGTGTCTTTCAAACCTTCGCCGCGAACGAACGTCACGCTGGTGGCCGTTTCGAATTGAATCATGCCCGTAATAGTGCGGCCATCGTCGAGGTTGCAACTGTAATTCACGTACTGCGGGTTCACCTCGGCATTCGGGTCGAGCACGTTCGTTAGGATCGCCTCGACGCCGCGATTCTTCATCGCCGCGAGGTTCGCACCGAGTTCCTGACCGACGCCTTCGAGTTTATGGCACGCGGCACAATTCTTGACGAACAAGACTTTCCCCTTCGCCGGATCGCCCTTTATTTCCAGTGCTTTGCGGTACTTCGTGACGACTTCGGTACGGCGGGCGGGCTTAAATGCGGCAAGCAACACTGCGGCGCGCTTCTGCGTCGCAGGGTCTTTGTGCGCTATCAGGCGTTTGATCTGCGTGCCATCGAGATTCACTGGCGAAAACGACTGCTTTTCGATGGCATCGAGGAGGACCGTCACACGTTCTTTGCGCGATAAAATCGCTTCGCCGGCGGCGGCGCGCAGTCTCGGTGAAAGCGTCGGCCAGTTTTTCAAAAAGATCTCCGCGAGTGCCGGATCGCCGAAGCGATCCAGCACGGCGAGTGCCGCAAGTTGGACTTCGCCGGGCTGTTTGAGGTCGAGCAATTTCACGAGCGTTCCGCGCACATCGGCAAGGTGGCCGAGCGCCAGCGTACGCACGGCGGCGATGCGATCTTCGACGGGTTGCTTCTCGTCGATGATCGTCGCGGTGGCGCTTTTCAGAAGCAACTTTAATCGTTCGGGCGGCACCGCTTTCGCGAACGCTTTCTTCAAATTGTCGCCGCCTTCGTTCGCGGCTTGCAACAGCGTCAGCGTGAAAGCGCCTTCGGTTTCCGGCAGTTTTTCAATCGCAGCGGCTAGCAAAGTCGCATCGTCGGCACGGTTTTTGCGCGACAACATTTTGACGCAATCGACGAGGAACGCCTTCGAATTCGCGTGCGATCGCACCTTCGCGTCCAGCAGCATCTCGGCGCAAATCGTCCCCGCGGCGTCGGCGAGTGCGGTCATGGCGGCGAAGCGTTCCCAGCGATCCATCGTGCCCGATTGCAGGTACTTCTCGATTGCGACTTTCGCGACCGATGGCGAAGTCAGTTCGCCGATCGTGAACGCCAACTGTGTCCGCACGAATGCGTCTTTCGAATCGGCGAGTCCGATCAACGCGTTGAGGCTCGCCGGGGATGCGGGCACCGATGGCATCAGCCGTAGCGCTTGTTCCTGAACTCGCGGCGAGGCATCGGCAAGTACGGTCTGCACTTGGCCGCCGTACAACTGCTTGAGGCCGGAAAGTGCGTACATCGCGTGGATGCGGCCGAGGTCGGTCTTTGCCTCTTTCAGGAACGCGAACAGTGCGTTCGCGGCCGCCACGTCTTGCCGTTGATAGATCAGGCGGCTCGCGGTTTCGCGGTGCCAAGCGTTCGGGTGATCGAGCAATTTCACCAACGCTTCGCTCGTCATGTCGCCGAGTTTCGGCAGCGAGCGTGGCGTTTGGCCGTCTTGCAGAATGCGGTACAATCGCCCGCGATCGCGACCGCTCGTGAGGTCGAGGTGCTTCTTAATCTCGGGTGGCAAACTCGCGGGGTGTTCGATCGTTTCGCGGTACATGTCGATGATGTGCAAACAGCCATCGGGGCCGTTCGCAAACTGCACGGGGCGGAACCAGTTGTCTGTCGAAGTCAGGAACTCGCTGTCTTTATCGATGCGGTCCGCACGATACTGAATGCCCTCGGCGAGTATGAGTTTCTTGCGGTGAACGAGGTTGCTGCCGACGTCGGCGACGAACGCCAGCCCTTTCAGGTCCGGTGTCGCATCGCCGCGATAAATTGTCACGCCGGTGGCACCGGTGAAGTACCCCGATGCCCGCCCACCGCCTTCGACGATCCCCACCGCGCCGCCTTGCACACGCAACCGCGTCCGCACGATTCGCCACGGTTCGACGGGGCTGGTGCGGAACACCTCGGCTTGCGGACCATCGCTGGCGATGCTCGTTCGCGGTGGCGGGGCAATCGCGAACGGATTGCGTGCGAGGTAGCGATCTTCGTACATCACCTGCTGTACGTGATCGCTGTTCGACGTCACGAATTTGTGGCCGTAATCGTCGAAGCTCATGCCGTGTTGGGCACCGCCACTCGTCGGCCGCAACGCCATCGTACGCGGGTCGAAATCGAAGTCGCGACCATTAATGTTGACCGGTGACACCGCCTTGTCATCGGGCCGCGATATGATGCCACCGCAACTGCTTGCGGTACCGTGAATGCGGTTGTCGAGGGTCCAGTGAAACGAGTTCAGAAGCCCCTGCACGTTGTGAGTGCCGAAGCCGGTGTACACGATCTTTCGCACGTCGGCTTTACAGTCGCCGTTGGTGTCTTTGAGGTAATAAATGTGCGGGGCGTCGCCGACGAAAATGCCACCATCCCAACACGCGACCGCTGTCGGCCACAGCAGGTTCTCCGCGAAGATCGTCGACTTGTCGTAAATGCCATCGCCTTTGGTGCTTTCGAGCAAGTTGATTCGCGACAGGTTCTCGTTGCGGTTCTCGCTGTAGCCGCGCATCTCGACCACGAACAACCGCGAATTCTCGTCCCAAGCCATCGCCACGGGGCTGGCCAACAGCGGTTCGGCCGCCACCTGCTGCACGCGATACCCCGGCTTCAGCGCGAACGTCCGGTGGGCATTGTTCGCTTCCGTTGGCGCAATTCGCGGCAACTCCTTCGCGAAATCCGGCTCCGCCGAACCGGCGCGACAACAGAGAAACAGCAGCCCGAATAAGGTGATCGATCGCATAGCAAACTCGCGTGAAATCGAATGAAAATCGGCAAGGCAGGCGGGGAGTAGTACAAGTGTAGTCGAAGCCGAAGTGTGAGGGAAGCGGATTTTCGAGGTGACGCAGAACGGCCTGGCACCCTTGCTTCAACCGCAGCACGATTATTCGACGATCACGATAATTGACGGATGAATCCTTTCTCAAAAAATTCCGATTGCACTGGACGAATCGATTTTGCAGCCTACGTTTGATGGAAATCCCATCTTCGCAATTGGATGTCGCCCGATGAAATCGACAACTCGCACGTTTCTGTCGCTGACCGAAGTCGAGCCGCGGATCGTGCCCGATGCCACCGCGACATTG
>JANXNT010000989.1 GCA_025353985.1 Limnoglobus sp. | reverse complement strand
CGTTCGCCGCCGAACTCGAGACGATGAACTACAGCCCGAACTTCGCTGCCATGATGGAGCGTGTGATCCAGACGAAGCAGATGGTCACGCTGCGAAAGCCGTACGATCACGCCGATGAAGTGAACCTGGATGCAACCGTGTTGGCCGTGTGCCGGTATCTGGCGGCGAACTGCGACGGTGTTTACCAGATCGATGGCGAAGGCTGGTTTGCCGCCGATGGCACGGTAATCGTGCAAGAATACTGAGATTTCCGCGAATACCCAGACACTGTTACGCCCTCGTATCGCCCGGTGAATCATGGACTGGAACTTAACCGACCTGACGAAAATCCTCGCACTCTCCGGTGCCGTGTTCGCGGTGCTGCGGGTCGTTGTCGGCAAGCCTCTCATTACGAAAGTCGTTAACCCACATCGCCCGACGTGGCTGTTCGCCGCATTCGGCTTCCTGACGGGCGCGTTCGGTTTGTTACGCACCGAAGCGCATTCTTCGAGCGTGATGGCAATCCTCGCACCGCTGAAGACGCTCGTCACCGAAGAGCGCGCCCCTGGCCCCGTGATGGTGGCTGCCGTGGCACTGTTCAACGCGGTCGTCATTCTCGGCGTGCTGGTCTATTGCGTATGGCGATTGCCACGCGATCCGTCGACGTTTCGCCGCTCGAAAGACCAAGCGAAAGTCGTGCGCTATTACACGAACCTGCCCGGCGGTTTGGACTTCGCCACGCTGATTCGCCTAAGCAAGAAGGACGGCGCACAAGCGGTTTACCTCGCCACCGGTGTGAATGTCAACGAGATCCAAAAGCGATTGGACGAACTCGTGCCGTTCCGCACGGCGGAATCGCAGATCGCGTGGTGGACGGCGCTCGCGCTCGATATGCACACCGAAATGGACCGCATGAACGGAATCCTCGGCAAAGGCGGGCAGGGTATCAATCGCCGCGTGCTGTTCGACGTGCAATTCGGCGGCTACTTGTTCCAGTATCTGCGCCCGCCCGAAGTCGGCGAAGATTACCTGTTCGCGTTCGGCGCAACGCTGGTGCAAGCCGAAGTCAACACCCGCCGCTTCGAAGAACACTTCGAGTTGATGATCGCCGCGCTGAAAAACATCAAGTCCGGCATGGAGAAAGTGTAGCCGGATCCGGCCCGCCTGCTGCGCCAGTTTTGAAGTTGCGCTTTTTCGGCTCGAACATTTTTCTCTAGAAATGCAGGCGATTTGCGTCCTGGAGAGTTTTTGTAGGGGCATCCTTGTGGGTGCCTGGGATG
>JANXNT010000987.1 GCA_025353985.1 Limnoglobus sp. | reverse complement strand
TTCGAGACATTCCGTGAAGAGACGGCGTCGGAACTTGTGCATCTGGTATCTCAAATTTCAGATCGAAGGGGGTGACTACAGGTGAGACGTATGTCAAACCCGAAGAGTTTGGCAACGACCCGAACTGGCGGAATGTCGTTTTGCGAAGCGTCGTGAAGAAAGAAATCGCATCACCCACACGATTTCGAACAGTCAATCAGTTCTATATGATTTGACGTAAGTCAGAATTGTGCGTCGTGCACGGACGTACCCAAAAGTGTCTCCAAATGACATAGAAAGTGCGCGCAATGACATAGAAAAGGCGCGCACGGTCGATTTTTGGTCGCATTCGGTCGCGAAACGGTCGGTACTTACGGCGAGTGCCAATCGAAGGACCATCGACACAACCCACGACAAGATCACGGGATCCGGCAAAAACGCCCGAAACAAATCAGCGAAAGCCGATCAAAAAATGGCATTTTGAGACGAAAAAACACCCCAAAAACCGGTTTTGGAGCGTTCGCAATTCGGACTTACGTCGATTATGAGAAGCGAAATTACGCACTTACGATCAATATCGCACGCCGGCCGTCAGGTAGAAGTTCAGGCTCAGGATGTCGCCGCCCTTGGGGGGTACGACGTTCGTGAAGGTGTAATCGAGTTCGGTTCGCATGCCAGTGAAGAAGATAAACGACCGCACGGGCACTTCGTAATTCGTGTGAAATGCCGTAAAGATACTCTGCGTAACACCGTGCTTACGCAGGTAGTTGGCCGGATCGCCGATCGGCACCAAGTCGACGTGCGCGGTACCATATCGCCCTCCCACATCGCCGCCGACTCGCCAGTTCGGGCCGGCTTCGGAGCCAACCAGCCCCGGCGATCGCAGAAACCAATCGCGGCCAATCGAGAAGTTGAAGTTCGTACGGCTCAGCCCGCGTACGCTGTACTGCCCGATCCCATCAGACAGCGGCCGGAACACGGGTTGCGCATTTGGGTCGGGGTTAGGAACCCGTTCCACACGTGGCGTGAGGACATCGATCGGGATTTTCGAGCTTCGACCGCGGTTGTAGGTGAAGCCGAGGCCCAGATCGAGCACCCAGGCGGCGTCGCCCGGTTGGTTGAACAGCAACGTGCGAACGCCAGTCCCGACCGTCCAGCCGGTTTTGAGGCGTCCGCTGAGTTCGCTGCCACCGATGGCCAGCGAAGGCCCGGTGAGCGTGTAAAGCTCGTACGTGACGGGACCATTGCCACCCGTCGGGCCGCAGCATGCTCCCCCCGAGGAGCTGCCACGCCATGGGCTGGTGACCGTGCCCGCCGGGTGAACCGACGGTGCCCCCGGTGGTGCCATTAGTACGGAAGTCGCCGTCGGATCGCCCGCACTCGGGATCGGCGGGAGAAAGTTCTCTGCCGTGGCCTTTGCGGGCGTGACCGGCGAATCGGGCCATTGTTGCGACTGCGCGGTGGCAGACTTCAACGAACAACCCAAAGCGATGGCACCGAGTAATAAGCGTGCGATTGTCATTCGACCCCTGCCTCGGCTCAGCCGGTGCGGATAGCGGACCACCCTCTTCATCGGCATCGGACGCGGAGAACCTTAGCGGATTTAACGATTGTCCGGATTCTGCGCGGCAAAGTGAGTTTGGGACATTCCAACCCCACCCACTGCAAAATATCCCAACTACCTCTTGCGGAGTGCCGCGAAACCTGTTCCGCTTACAATGACGCTCTCCGTTACTCGTTTGGAGTTTTTCCGCCAATGATCCGCCTCTCCCTGCTCCTGTTGTTGTCGTGCCTATTGACGACTGTGGCCAAAGCCGACGATGCCAAGCCGAACCCTTACGATCAATCAAAGGTGAAACTCGAAGTCGAACCGCCCGCCGATTTCGTCGGCAAACGGGTTCTGCTCATCGCGGGTAAGCCGAGCCACGGCCCCGGCGATCACGAATTCTTCGCGGGGACGGCCATCCTCATGAAACTGCTCGAGCAGACGCCGGGCGTGTTCCCGATCATGGCGAAAGACGGTTGGCCGAAGAACGAGAAGCTCCTCGACACCGCCGACACGATTCTCTTTTACATGGACGGTCGCAACGGTCACCCCGTCGTGCAGGGCGACCGCATGGACAAGATTCAGAAACTGATGGACAAAGGCACCGGCTGGGTAAACCTGCACTACGCCGTGGACTATCTGCCGCAGCATGGCAAGCGCGTTCTCGGCTGGATGGGTGGCTATTACGAGCCGGATTACAGCATCAACCCGCACTGGGACGCCGAAGTGCGCAGTCTGCCGAAGCACCCGACGACGCAAGGCGTGAAGCCGTTCAC
>JANXNT010000982.1 GCA_025353985.1 Limnoglobus sp. | reverse complement strand
CGTCTCGTAGAACGCCACTTTGCTTTTACCGAGCACTTCAGCGATCTGTTTCGTGACCACGATCGCAGTCGATTCGTCGATGCCGATACCGAGATATTGCGGGTAAAGTTTCATCAGCCCCGTCATATCGTCGAAGCGTTTTCGTGCGAAGAAATGCTGATCGACGGCACAGCCCGGCAGGAAGCCGAAGCCTTTCTCATAGCCTTCCGCAGCCATGACTTCGTTACCGAGCGGGTGGCCGCGCGGCATATATTCGCTCTGGATCGAAGCCCCGGCGGACGTGCCACCGATGACGCCGCCACGCGCAAGAACTTCGTGAAAACGCTTCTCGGTCAGCGTATTTTCGTAGGCATCGATAAACCGCCACTGCCGCCCGCCACCGAACCAAACCCCCTTGGCTTCGCGAAGGATTTCGGAAAACTTCGGGTCGTCCGCCTGCGTACGACTTCGCGTGTGCAGCCGCTTCACGTTCGTGGCACCGTACTGTTTCAGTAACGTTTCGTCGCCCGTTTCCCCGACAACAACGTTCAACTCGCTGGCTGTCGGGATGGCAACAATCAGGGCGTCTTTTCCACCGGCGGCGGCGATGAATCGATCCATGATTTCCACGGTCAAGCCACCGCCACCGATGATGACGAGCGTGCCGTTCGCGACATTTGCCTCGGCCGGTTTCGCCGGTGGGAATGCCACCTTCGCGGCCCGATTCGCGGCCGCACGACGCAGTTGAAACAGGTCTGCGGATTGTTTCGTTTTCAGCACCGTTTCCAACCGCGGCTTGCCCGCACCCGGTGAAACGATCACCGTGACAGTCGATTCGCCGAGCACTTCGATGTCCCGCCGCGTGATGATCGCCGCCGTGCCTTCGTCGATACCGAGGCCGACATAGCCGGGCAAACCGTCGATCACGCCAATCAGGCGCTCCTTGCGGTTGCGTGCCACGAAGTGCTGATCGACGATAAACCCCGGCAGAAAGCCGAACCCGGCCACGGTCGTCGCCTTGTCTTTGCCGCCCGCAATCATCGGGTCGCCCATGATCGCCGCCCCAGCCGATGTGCCACCAATGACGCCACGCCGTTCGAGGAGTTTGTACAGTTCCTTCTCGACGAGCGTGCCACGGTACGCACTCAGAATCCGCGTCTGATCGCCACCGCTGAACCAGACCGCCGTTGCTTCGGTCAGCGGTTTCGCGAACGCGGCATCGTCGGCTTGCTTACGATCCCGCGTATGCAGAATCGTCACCGATGCAGGCTTCAGTTTCGCCCAAGCATCGGTGAACGAGTCGCGTTTCGTGGCATCGTCCGCATCGACACTCGCGGTCGGAATCACGACGATCTTCGCTTTCTCGCCACCCGCAATCGCAACAAATTTCTCCCGAACCGCCTCAGGCATCGCCCCACCACCCACAATCACAAGCGAGCCACGCAGTTCCTCAATCGGCGGCAACGGCGATTGC
>JANXNT010000938.1 GCA_025353985.1 Limnoglobus sp. | reverse complement strand
CAATGTGCGTCTTCTCGCCGACGATGCATTCGTCGCCGAGCGTCGTGTCGTGGCGGATGTGGACGCTATCCCAAACGGCAGAACCCGTGCCGATAACGACGCCGGGTTCGAGGATCGCCGTCGGGTGTATGCGTACGCCGGTCATACGAACGCTTCCTCGGGCAGTCGCGTCCAGTCGGCGCGATTCAACGAGCGATAGGCCGCATCGATCGCGGCAACGTTTGCAACGGCGTCACAAGCGGAAATGACGAGTTTTTCGCCGTCGCGCAGGTGCCGGGCGAAGTTACCGATGTTGCCGCGAAACGCCTGCACTTTGTCGTAACCGTTGCCGAAAATCACCCACTCGCTCGAACTCGATAGCTTGTACTTCGACACCTTCCAGCCAATGCGAATCGTGCCGTTGAGGCCGTGTATTTCGATGTAACTTTCGCGTTCCTTGTTGATACTCCACGACAGATCGATCGTGCCCATGACACCGGCAGCGGAGCGTACGAAAAGCTGGGCGGTGTCTTCGACGGGCAGCGGCTGGAGGCGTCGCCCTTCGACGGCGTGAACATCAACAAGTGGGCCGAGGAAATATCGCGTGAGGTCGAGCGAATGCGCACCGTTATCGATGAGCACGCCGCCGCCGCTGATCGCCGGGTCGCCGTTCCAGCGGTTCGACATATCGACGCGCGAGGTGAACGCATTTTCGAATAACACGACTTCGCCGATGAGACCGTCATCAATGTAGGATCGCGCACGGCTGACATCGGAGACGTAGCGAAATTTCGACGCCATCGTGATGGTGCGGCCCGCACGTCGTGCGGCGGTCAACATGCGGTGCGCGCTATCGACACCAATCGTAAATGGCTTCTCGCAAAGCACATTCTTGCCGTGTTCGAGCAAGTTCGTGCTAATCGCTTCGTGCGTCAGTGGTGGCGTGGCGACGATCACCGCATCGATATCGTCGGCGTCGGCGATCGCATCGGCGCTGTCGTACGCACGGCACCCGACGATGGCTGCGGTCTTCTCGGCGGCTTCCAAACGCACATCCGCGACTGCGACGAGTTCGGCGTCCATGTGGTCGACAAATGCATGGGCATAACTCGCGGCGATGCCACCGGCACCGACGATCGCAAATCGAATCTTCGCAGTCATGGGCGTGACTCCTCGATGTCTATTTCAAAGTGCAGATATTAAATTTTCGCCTTCTCGGCACACTCGCGGACCGATGCCGCGATGTACTGGAGGTGGTCTTCGGTGTACTTCTCGGACCACGGCAACACGAGCACGCGCTCGAGAGCGGCCAGCGTTCCGGGGAAGCGGTCATCCGAGTAATCGACGGCTTCGGGGCGGGCAAGAGTGAACGGCCAGCGGCTGTTGCCGAACGTCTTCTGATTCTGGAACACCGCACACTTGTACGCGGGCTTATGAATGTACCGCGGCGCACTGGCGATGCCGCGCTCTTTCAGCAATGCAGCCAGGCCCGGTGCGCCGCCGCGAATGACATTGCCATCGACGCCGAGGCAGTATTTCCAGTACGTGTGGACAGCACGCGGGGCGATCGTCGGTGTCTCGATACCCGTTAAACCTTGCAAGTGTTCGGTCAGCCAGTTCGCTGCGTTCACACGGTTCTCGACGACGCCATCGAGCTTCTTCATCTGCGCGACGGCCACGGCACCTTGGAGTTCGCACATGCGGCCGTTGAGCGCGAGAAAGTAGTGATCGGGGTTCGCGTCGCCGTATCCCCACGCCTTGTTCAGAAACAAAAATACGCGGCGTGACAGTGCGGTGTCATTCGAGACGACGAGGCCGCCTTCGCCCGTGGTGATGTGCTTGCCTTGCTGCAAACTAAAACAGCCGAGTGCGCCGAATGTGCCAACGTACTGGCCGTCAATTTTCGCCAGGAATGACTGCGAGCAATCTTCGATAACAGGGATGCCATGGCGGTTGGCGACGGCCATGATACCCGACATATCGCACGGGTTGCCGAAGAGGTGCGTCGCGATAATCGCCTTTGTTTTCGGGCTAATTGCGGC
>JANXNT010000926.1 GCA_025353985.1 Limnoglobus sp. | reverse complement strand
TGGGAATTCCGATGGTGTCATCGAACAGATCATCGCGGTTCTCGATAATTATGAAGCCGATCACGCGCAGGCGCAGATCAATCTTTATCGTCAGAATTCGGTTTCCGTGAGAGTACGAATCGTCGATCCAGTCTTTGCCGGGCAGGGAAAGCCACAGCGGAGCCAGCAAGTCTGGCGGTATCTCGGTCGTCTGCCGGAGGATGTGCAAAGCGATATCAGTACCGTGTTACTACTCACGCCAGATGAGACAAAGTCATCGTTTGCAAATCTGGAATTCGACGAGCCGGTCCCGTCTAAACTTTAGCAGTCCGATGCTTCAGTGGCATTGCCGCGCGGCTGAAAGGGGATGGGATTTGCGGTCGCATTTCTTGCAATTTGTGCTCGCCCTCATCTCGCGATGTGGCAATTTCCGGCGAGCGCCCTTACAATCGCCGCAATGGGTACTCTTTCTCCGTATTACCCAGTCGCTCAAAACAGACTCGCAATCCTCCTGAGATCGCATCCGTGAATCGATATCGCAAACTTGGCGGCGGGGGCATCCTCGCGATGCTGTTCGCCTTCGCGGTGGCTTTGCCCGTTCGTTCGGATCAAAAACAAGACATCGAGACGATCGAAAAGCAGATCGCCGACCTGCAAAAGAAACTCGCCGAGGCGAAGACGAAGCCCGCAATGACACCGGTGACGCCCGCGATTCCGGAACCGCCCGCAGGGACGCTGCCGGATTCGATCTTGAAGAAAATGGCGTGGCGTTGCATCGGCCCCGCGAACATGGGTGGACGCATCACGGCACTCGCGGTTTACGATGCGGACCCGACGACTTACTACGTGGCGACGGCATCGGGCGGGTTGCTCAAAACCGTGAATAACGGCACCACGTTCGACCATCAGTTCGATACGCAAACGACGGTTTCAATCGGCGATGTTGCGGTATGTCAGACGAACCCGGACCTCGTTTGGGTTGGCACCGGCGAAGCGAACCCGCGCAACTCGGTATCGTATGGCGATGGCGTGTACAAAAGCATCGACGGCGGGAAAACTTGGGCGAATATGGGGCTGAAAAAGTCGTTCCAGATCGGGAAGATTCTCATTCATCCGAAGAACCCGGAGATCGTTTACGTCGGGGCACTCGGCCGCCTGTATGGCGTTGGTGGCGAGCGTGGCGTCTGGAAAACCGAGGATGGCGGCAAGACGTGGAAGAACGTGTTGGTCGTCGACGACAAGACCGGCGTGATCGATATGCGGCTCGATCCGAACGCACCCGAAACGCTCATTGCCGCACTTTGGGAACGCAAACGCGACGAATTCGATGGCTTCTTCGGCGAGGCCCCTGTGCCCGATACGTACGGGCCGATCGTCACGCATGGTCCCGGTGGCGGCATCTGGAAAACGGTCGACAGTGGCAAAGTCTGGAAAAAGATTAACGACCCCAAGACCAACGCGGGCAACGGCCTGCCGACCGTCAAGACGGGCCGCATCGGCCTCGATTATTCGACCAAAACGAAGGGACTCGTTTACGCGATCGTCGACACCGAGAAAGTCGGCACCGGCGATCCACCGAAGCTAGTTTACATGGGCATTACCGGCGAATCGGTCGAAGGCGGTGGCGCGAAGTTGACCGAAATCACCGCCGATGGCCCGGCCGCGAAGGCGGGCCTGAATGCCAACGAAATCATCATCGCC
>JANXNT010000909.1 GCA_025353985.1 Limnoglobus sp. | reverse complement strand
TGCGGATGAGTAGCAGGCCGCGGCCGCAGCCCATCATGATGTTCTCAATGTCGGTCGGGTCGGGCAGCTTGTTTGGGTCGTAGCCTTTACCCTGATCTTTAATGCGAATCGTCAACATCGGCTCGCGGGTGGCGCGCACGGAAATCGTGACGCGGCGAGTCTGATACGGGTCCATTTTGTTTCGCTCGGCAACCGTATCGTGGTACGTCTGCCAGTCGCCGGACTTCAACTCGGAGCTAATTTCGAGGTTGCCGTGAACGATGGCATTCACCGTGGCTTCGTGAACAGCGACGCCGATTTGCACGTGCTCGGATTCGTCGAAAATCCGCATTTGCAGCATCAGCGACTCGACGTGCGTGACGACGTGCGCGACCAAATCGGGGTTGTTCTCGATCGTGAATTCGTTCTCGGTGACGGTTAGCCGATCGAGGAAGAACGCCTCCTGTTGCTTGACCGTGGCCACCGTAAGTAGCTCGTCGAGAATTTGCAAAATATCGCGTGCGAGGTGCTTTTTGGCAACGTAGCTGGATGCGCCAGCACGGAGTGCCCGCACCGCGAGATCTTCGTTGCCGAAGTCGGTCGTTACCAACACCGGCACCGACGGGATCTCTTTGCGAAGGTAGCCGACGAGCGCGATGCCATCCATCTCGGGCATGTGAATATCGGTGACGACGGCGGACGGCGCATCGCGCCGAACCGTGTCCAGTGCTTCGCGGCCATTACTCGCCTGCACGACGGCGTAACCGGCGTGCAAGAGGATCGTCTCCAATTGACGGCGTTGGAGCGTACTGTCATCCACAATCAAGATCGTCGCCATCGAACGTACTCCCGTGTGTCACGACGTTATCATTTGCGTTCCGGCGTGGGATCCCAGCCATCGGTCTGGCCGGTACGCAGTGAGTCGGAGAAATGCTTGCGGCAAAGCGAAACGTAGCGATCGTTGCCGCCGATCTCGACTTGCTGCCCCACCCGTTCGACGACGCCATCCCGCGAGACCCTCACGACCATCGTCGCTTTTCGCGCGCAAAAACAGATCGTTTTTAGTTCGATGAGCGAATCGGCCCACGCGAGGAGGGCTGCACTGCCGGGGAACAATTCGCCGAGAAAGTCCGTGCGTAAACCGTAGCACATAACGGGGATGTTCGCATCATCGACGATGCGGGCCAACTGCCGGACCTGCTCTTTCGTAAGGAATTGCGCCTCGTCGAGGAGCACGCAGTTCGGCGAATCGGGTACGCATTCCGTCCAAAAATCGGTCTTCGCATCGAACGGGTGGGCGTCCACGCCGATGCCGATCCGCGAGACGATCCGCCCGTTATCGCGGTCGTCGATCACCGCCGTATACAGCCGCGTGGCCATACCGCGTTCAGCGTAGTTGTGCGCCGCCTGCAAGAGCGCAGTCGACTTCCCTGCGTTCATCGTCGAATAATAAAAGTACAACTTCGCCACAGTCGAATTCCCTCACCCGGTTCGCGTCATTTCGCCGGTTCATCCAGTTCGGCCACAATCATCGAGTGTATCTCCAACTTGGGTACCACGACAGACGTGCGGCCATCGATCGTGCGGATTGGCAGTTCGATTCCTTCGGGTTCGAGTCGCACACTTCGTATGCGATACTTCGCGGCGAAGGTGGCTGCGATCTGATAGATCGGCACGGTTTCTTCGCGCAGGGGAACATCGTCGTTCGGCATCGCGTGCCCGCCGCTCGAATTCACATTGTTGAACAAATGCACAACCAGACGTTCGCGTCCCGCTTTCACTTGTCGCATGATCGTAGAATGCACGCACATCGGCGCGCGGACCTCAACGGGCATCGGCGTTTCGCCGGCGGCCCACGCAATCGATTCGTTCAACAATAACCGTTGGTAGGGATATGAGTACTGATAGTATGCGGCATCGAAACCGGCGGCATGATAGACGACGCGCCCTTTGCCGTGGCTGCGCGTGATGATCGCAGGCAACCCGGCGGCACCCGTTTCCGCGTTCTGTATCGTCGCTTCCACCGTGCTGCCAGGGTGCGGCAAGACATGTACGGCAGGCCCCTTCATCGTCACCGGATCGGTACCGATATACTCGGCCAGTCGCTCGTTTTTCAGAAACATCGACTTGGCATTTAATTGAAACGAATATACATTCCGGCGCTTCTCCCAGTAATCCGGCCCGATCGTTTTCGCGAAGTTGACATCAATGGCTTCGTTCGGCTTCACCGCTTTCGGAACACCGCGATAATCGACGCCAAAAAGCGATGCGAGCGCGAACTGGTTTCGCGCGTGGCCAAACTCGTCGAACAGCGAACAATCGAGGCTCGCCACGAGGCCACCGCCGTTACGAACGTAGCGATCCAACGCCTGCACCTGGCGCTCATCGAGGCACGCCGCATTCGGCAATACGACGACCGCGTACGGTTTCAAATCCTCGTCGGTGAGGTTCCAGTCGTTGATGAGCGTGAGCGGCAGGTGCTCCTCGAGCCCCGCGCGGAAAAACCCGAAGACATTCGCGAGGTAGCGCTCCTCCACCCGGCCGGACTCCAGCAG
>JANXNT010000904.1 GCA_025353985.1 Limnoglobus sp. | reverse complement strand
AACGATGCGCGAACTGCTGCGCGGCCTGATGCGAATCAAAGTCCGCCCGTACTACCTGTTCCACTGCGACCCCGTTACCGGGGCCGGCCACTTCCGGACGTCGATCTGGAAGGGCATGCAGATTATGGAAGGGCTACGCGGGCACATGTCCGGCATCGGCATCCCGACCTACGTGGTGGACAGCCCCCACGGCGGCGGTAAGATTCCGCTCATGCCGAATTACCTCGTCAGCATGTCCGACGATGCCGTCGTACTGCGAAACTACGAGGGGATGCTGGTCCGTTATCAGGCGACCGACAAAGCACCCGAAGTCGTGGCACCAACGCCGACCCGCGGCGTGAGTGCGCTATTGCAAGGCGACAAATCCTCGTTGCTGCCCGAAGGCAACGAGCGGATGGCCCGCCGCAAGAAACTGCAAGTCGTCGAAGCGACCGAAGAGCCGACGAGTTGCGGCGACGCCATGCCCGAAGCCGTCGGCCACGACGGGGCCAGCCTCCGGACAACGCTGCCAATGCTCTCGCTCAACGGCAACGGCTACACGAACGGTTCGACCAACGGCAACGGAAATGGCAACGGCCATCACACGGCAACACGGTGATCAAATTTAGGTGAATCGTTTTTAGACACAGGTCGGTTTCGACCTGTGTCTTTTGCATTCCAGAACTATACGCACACCATCGGTGAGCCATGCACATCGCGATTGCCTACAATCTCAAGCCCGATGGGCCGATTTCTGCAGATGCGCCCGATGATCTTTACGAAGAGTTCGATGCGCCCGTGACGATCCATTCGATCGCCGCCGTTCTCACGTCGCTTGGACACCGCGTGTCGTTGATGGGCGATGGCGAACCGTTTCTGCGTGCGATCTTGCACGACAAACCCGATCTCGTTTTTAACTTCGCCGAAGGCACCGGCATCGGTCGGTCGCGCGAAGCTCGTGTACCGGCCGTGTGCGAACTGCTTGGCATTCCGCACACCGGCTCGGACCCGCTCGCGCTCGCGGTGTCGCTCGATAAAGATCTCACGCGGCGGTTGGCGCAAACCGCCGACATCGTCGTGCCAAAAGGCATCGTGCTGAGTTTCGACGATGTGCCGTACGATGGCGATTACGCCGAGTTCCCGCCGATGTTCGCCGATTGCGGTTTGACGCTGCCGGTGATCGCGAAACCGACGTTCGAGGGTTCGAGCAAAGGCATCCGCAACCGCTGCCTGATTGCCACGCCAGAGGAATTCGGACCGACCGTGATTCGCCTGTGGCAAGACTATCGCCAACCGGTACTGGTCGAGGAATTCATCGCGGGTACGGAAGTGACCGTCGGCATTATCGGGAACGATCCGCCACAAATTTTCGGCACGATGTCGATCGCCCCGAAAAACGCCGTCGAGCATTTCGTGTACAGCGTCGAAGTGAAGCGCGAGTACGTCCGGCTCATCGATTATGCTTGCCCGCCGGACCTGCCGGTGAATGTGCTGCGCGACGTCGAAGCGGCGGCACTGACCGTGTTCCACCTGCTCGGTTGCCGCGACGTGGCCCGCCTCGATTTCCGCATCCGCGACGGCGTGCCGTACTTCCTCGAAATCAACCCGCTACCGGGCCTCAACCCCGAATCGAGCGACCTCGTCATCATGGCGGGCCTGATGGGCCGCACCCATGCCGAATTGATCGAAGCGATCGTGAACGCCGCGATTGCGCGAATCACGTCACGATGATTTCGCGCAGCGCACGGGTCGCGTCTTTGTGGCCTTTCGACGATGCGACTTCGAGCCACTTGTGCGCTTCGAGCAAGTTCCTGCGGACGACTTTGCCGTCGCGAAACAAGATGCCGACGCGGTAGGCGGACTCGGCGTGGCCCTCTTTGGCGGCTTGCACAAACCAGTTGGCACCGGTGAGTTCGTCGATGGCCTTGCCTGCGCCGTTCCAGTGCATACAGCCGATCTGGTACATCGCGTCGGCGTTACCCATGCGGGCGGATTCTTTCAGCCAGCGCATCGCCTCGCGGTCGTTCGGCGTACCGAGCAACGGGTCGCGGTGCCACATGCCGAGTGCGAATTGCGCCTTCGCGAATCCCCCTTCCGCAGCCTTCGTGTAACACTGAATCGCGAACGCATAGTCGTGCTTGACCTCGTCGCCGGCGATCAGCATTTTGCCGAGTTTGTACATCGCGGGAATGTAGCCGTGGTTCGCCGAACGCAGGAACCATTCGGCGGCCTCCATCGCGTTCGGCTTCACCGCATGGCCTTCGTAGTGCATCAGACCGAGCGAATACTCCGACGGCGGATGGTCCATTTCGATCGCTTTGGTGTACCAAGCGAGCGCCGTCTTGCGGTCGCGTTCGACGCCCGCGCCATCAAGGTAACACTCGCCGATCAACCACATTGCATCGACGAGTTCCGCCGCTGCTTCTTCAAAAATGACGGCAGCGGTGTTCGTATCGCGCCGCGTGTGAATCCCTTCGGACAGGCATTCGCCGTACAGAACCTGCCCGCACGGGTGCCCGCAAT
>JANXNT010000896.1 GCA_025353985.1 Limnoglobus sp. | reverse complement strand
TGCGAAAATGCACGATGGCCGTCGCCGGTTCGCCCACCATATCGGCCAGGCTGCCGAGTACCGAATGCGGTCGCGACCACGTTTCCCGAAGCAAGATGATGCTCTCCAACTTCGGCCGCATCGCCACAATTTTCGCCTTGTCGGCCAGTGGAGTCTTGCTGAGTTCGACGAGAACCTGCCCGAACAGGAAGTTCGGCCCGTCCTCGCCTTCCAGGACTTTGACTTCGCCGAGCACCTTCAAAGCATCGTCGCTGCGTTTCTCTTCGAGGTAAATTTGCACGAGCGACATTCGCGAGGTGAGGTCGTAAGGCTTCTCCGCCGTGGCCTTTTGGAAGAGTGCCGCCGCTTCCGTGCGCTTGCCCAAAAACTGATAAAGCAAGTCGCCGAGGCCGGTGTGAAGCGCGTAGCGATCATCGACGGAAAAGGCGTCCGCTTTTTCGCCGAGCGCGACCATCGCAGCCACATCGGGCGGCGACTTTCGTAAGATGTACGTCGAGCGCGCGAGGCGGATCGAGACTTTGTCGCCGAGTGCCTTCTCGGCGGTGTCGAGGACATCGAGGCCGGCCTTCGGGTCCGTTTGTGCGAGGATCGCTGCAATCGCGATTCGCGGCGAGGCTTCATCGGGTGCCCGCTTGACGAGATCGCGGTAAAACGCGATCGCTTCTTCGGGTTTTTCCTGCATTAATAGTGCCTGCCCGCGTAAGAGTTCGACGCCAATTGTGTACGGGGGCTTACCGACCGCGGCATCGAACGCGGTCCATTTGCGGATGCTCGGCAACTTGACGGCCTGTTCTTGAAACAGCAAGTTCAGCAGCGCAAACCGTGCGGCTGGAATCGTCTCCGCATACCGTTGCAAAATCGGCACCGCTTGCGCGCCGCGACCGAGTTTGATGAATGCGTTCGCCATCCCGATCTGCGCGAGCATCGATTCCGGATCGACTTGTGATGACCGGTGGTACGCCTCGTACATGCGCTCCGGGTTGTTCGCGTAGCTGTAGCATTCGCCGAGCGAGAGTTGGGCTTTCGCGTACAGTTTCGCCCACTTTTCGAACGCGGGAAGCGCCGCCTTCAGCCGGGGAATCGCTTCGGGCCATTTGCCTTCCAAGAGGAAAATGCGACCGCTGAGATAATCGAACGTCGGGCGAAACACTTCGCGTTTGGAGAAGCGCCGCGTCGTTTCCGCTCGCGCTGTCACGAGGTCGTTGCGGTCGATGAGCCGATCGACGAGTTCGACCGCAAACAGGTCGTTCTCTGCGGTCATTTTGACTGCGGCCTTCAGTTGCTCGTCGGCTTCGGCGACTTGGTTGAGGCGAATGAGCACTTCCGAATACACCGAGCGCAACCGCGTGTTGTTCGGGCTTACTTGCACCGCTTTGCCGAGGATCGTGCGCGCATCGGCGAGGCGGTTGTCCGCCGCATACACTTCCGTGAGGAGCATCACGAATTCCGGGTACTTCTCCGGGTCGCGTACCGACGTGGTTGCGTTGCGGATTTCTTCGCGGGCTTGGGCCGTGTCGCCCTTGGCAAATAGATACTTCGCGCGGGTGATGCGTGCGGTAATGTCGTCGGACTTATCGCGTGCCAATTGATCGATCACGCCGTCGGCTTCCTCGAACGCTTCCTTCGTTTTGATTTCCGTGCGAAGGAGCATCGCCAGCTTCAGGTACGCCTCACTTGGCCCTTTGCCCGTTTTGACGATCCGCTGGAGCTTTTCCATTCCCTCGGTCAGCTTGCCCGTTCGCAGTTCGCACGTCGCCAACTGATCGAGTATCTCGACGTCGTTCGGCTGACCCTTGAGCGGATCGACCATGTGCGCCAGATGCGGCTTCGCCCCGGCGAAGTAGTTGTAATCCATGTAAATCTTGATGAGCTTCCGCCGCTCCTCGCTTCGCGTCGGCGCGATGTTCAGCAAACGTTCGTAGCAGTCGATCAGTTCCCGTTTCGATTTCGGGTTCACCTGGCTATCTTCGTCGAGCACTTGCGCGTACTCGGCCATCACGATCGTGTCGCGCGGGCGGAAGTTCAGATATTTCATGTACAGCGTCAGGGCTTCCGCACGGTTGCCGTTCTCGATGGCTTTCTTGGCCGAATCGAGCATCGTGTTCGCGTTGCGATTCACCTGATAGCGATTCGCAAAGTAGAACAGGCCCACAATTACCGCGATGGCAACGAACAATATCGCCACGCGCTTCGCATTCATTCGGCGATAGACAATTCGACGACGTGACACGCACAATACCTCGGGAGAGTTCCGTTCGCGTGGAGCACGATCCACGTAGATCAGTTCTATCGAATGTCGCACGCAAGGAACCTTTTCCGGCTCGGCGTGACCACTTTTCGCCAAACTCACGTGAATCTGCGGGTTTTGCGCAAAGACTGGCGATTAATCCGCGAGATTTTGATTCCGCGGATGCCGTTCGTTTCGGATGATTATGCCGCGATTGGCGTTCGTGCCGATGGTGACGGTACGGAACAGTGTGCCTTTGCGGGAGTGATCGATGAGTCGATTTCGAACCAGCTTTCTTACGTTAATCGTGTTGCCAGTCGTGGCGTTCAGCGCGGAGCCGAACGTGGTAATGCTGCCAGGTACGACGGTGCCAGCGTATGCGGGGGCAACAACGCCTGCGATGCTGACGCAGCCGTTGGCGGTCGATCCGAACGTGCATTTCCCCAGTGAATATGCGACGGGCTGCCCACCGCGTGTCGGCGTGTTGAAGTCGATGATGAACTGGATATGTGCGCCGAAAGCCACGTGTGCGACAGGCACGTGCGCGACAGCAACGTGCAACGCAACTGCCAACTACAAACCGCCAGTGGTTGCGGTGGCAAAGGTTCATCATGTGAAGGCGACTGTCGTTCGCGACAATGCGTGCCTCGATAAACTCAAGGCGTGGTTTTGCTGGCACCCGAGCAAAGAACTCGGCATGCCCTCGTTCCTGGCCGCGCCGTACCAGAGTCCAGTGCGTGCGTATTTCCGAGACTGCACGGAACCCGCTATGGGCTGTAACACCGGGTGTGTCGCTTCCGGATGTGCTGTTGGGCCAGCCTTCGCCGCGACCGTTGTGCAACAAACGAGCCTGCCCGGCCAAACGCTTATGCCGGGGTACCGCTTCGCGAAAGCGACCGCAACGCCGTCCACCGTGAAAGTCGCACCCTCAGCGATCGTGCCCGTCGGTTATGTGGCTCCCGTCGGCCCCGTGGCACCGAAGCCCAACTTGCTCGTGCGACCGTTTACGAATCCATAACCGAGTTTCGTACGGAAACTGGTGAAACGGGCCAGACTCGCCGGTTTGCGTGGACCTTCGTAAACAATCCACGCTTAACTGTAACCGTTTCACGATCACCAAGGGAGTTTCCCCCACAATGTCCTCCGTACATTCGGTCACGCGGCTCCAGGGCCTCGGCCTCACGCCCGGCAAACTGCGTGGCCTGCAACGCATCAGCAACGCGAACGGCACCCTGACGATGGTGGCCACCGATCAAAACAGTTCCATGATGTCGATGATGAAGAAAGCGACCGGCAAGGAAGCGACCTACGCCGAAATCAGCGATGCGAAAGTGATGCTGTCGCGTGCCTTGTCGCCGCACTGTTCCGGCCTGCTCGTCGATGGGTATTACGGCTACTGGAGTACGGTTGCGGCGAACGCCGTGCCTTCCAGTACGGGCCTGCTGATTCGCGTCGAAAAGTCCGGTGCGTCGAAGAATGCAGTCAACGCTCCATGTGGCGAAGTCGAGCCAGGTTGGGGCGTCCACAAGATCAAGCAGTGCGGTGCCGACGCCGTGAAATTGCTCGCGCAGTTCGAGCCGGAAGAGTTCGACTCCGCAGAACGCAACTTCGAGTTCACGAAGCAGATCTACAACGCCTGTATTCAGCACGACATTTTGTTCCTGCTCGAGCCGATCCACTTCGCGTACAACGCCGAAGTTGATAGCAGCCCATCGAAACTCGCGCGCAAGGCGAAGACCGTCATCGACAGTGCGCGGATTCTCAGCCGGTATTGCGACATTTACAAGTCCGAGTTCCCCGGTACGATGGGCGTCGAATCCGATGCGCAACTGCTGGACAACCTCAAAAAGCTCAATGATGTCTGCGTGAAGCCGTGGGTGCTGTTGAGTGCGGGCGTCGATTACGACCAGTACAAGAAGCAAGTCGAAATGGCGATGAAGGCCGGCGCGAGCGGCATTCTCGGCGGGCGCGCGTTCTGGAAAGAGTTCTTCACGTTCACCACACCAGCGGAGCGCCAGAAGTTCGCGGAAACCGAGTGCGTGCGTCGCGTCAAAGAGACCGATGCAATCGTGCGAACGGGGACGCCGTGGTTCCAGAAGTACGGCTACACGATGGAAGACCTCCACGGGATGCGCGCAGCCGAAGGCTGGCACGCCCGCTACGCCGGTGGCACCGCCAGCACGGGCGCAAAAGGCCCATCGGACCCGAACTCGGTGTATTGATGAGAATGCGAGAATGCCCGACATCGTCGGGCATTCTCACTTCTTGCCGATCGCCTCGATGAAGTCGCTGAAGCTGTCGATTATGGTGTGAACGCTTTCATCGTTGACATGTCTTCGTGCGTCGGCGAGTTGATGTACGAACTCCTCGAAACCGCCGTCGTCCGATGGGCCGCACGTCAAGCCCGCTGCCGCGAATTCGTCGGGTCGCAAGCGGGGCGGGCAGCCAGGGCACACCAAACACGAACGCGTAATCCTGCCGCCGGACGAAGTCATCGACCACAAACCGAAGCGTTGCGACCGCTGTTG
>JANXNT010001234.1 GCA_025353985.1 Limnoglobus sp. | reverse complement strand
ACCTGCGGTTCGTGGAGCAACACACGCGCCAACCCGAGGCGTTGCGTCATCCCGCGCGAAAGGCTCGTCACGAGTGCGTCGCGCTTGTAACCGAGGTCGACGAGGTCGAGCACCTGATCGCATTTCTTGCGGCGTTCGGGGCCTTTGATACGGTATGCCGCCGCGAAAAATTCGAGATACTCGATGACCTTCATGTCGTCGTAGACGCCGAAGAAGTCCGGCATGTAGCCGATGGCACGGCGGATGTCTTTCGAGCCAGTGTAGATCGAATATCCGCACACGCTCGCTTCGCCCCAACTGGGGTTCAGCAGCGTCGCGAGGATTCGCATCGTCGTCGTTTTCCCCGCGCCGTTCGGCCCGATGAAACCGAAGACATCGCCCTTATCGAGCTTCAGCGTCAGGCGGTCGAGGGCGAAGAGGTCGCCGTACTTTTTCGTCAGGTCGCGTGTCTCGATCATGTCGTTCTCAACGAGGAATAGTTATTTGCGGGTGTTCGGTCGGATCGGGATGTAGGCCCGAACGTAGGTTTCTTGTTGCAGTGTGCCTTGTTGCGGGAGTCGTGCGTTGGCCTTGCCGGGAAGATCCTTCAACCAGAGTTTCGTCGGCGAAGACGAGTTCGTTTCGGTGAACATCGCCTCGGCAGAGGCTTCGCGAGTCGGTGCGAGTTTGCCGACGAGGATGATTTCGTCGCGATGCTGATCCGACAGCCGCCACGATTGATCGATCCGTCGCAACGTCGCGTTTTCGGGTGACACGCTGTCGTTCGTCTTCTGAATTTCATCGTGAAACATCACACGGAACAGTTGCGGATTGCCCGTGACGGTGCCCGGCGTGCTCGTCTTCTTCGTGGCGAGTGTACTCGCACCGGCGACGACATCGATGGCAGTCAGCCAGTCGGGATCGTCCTTGCCGATCAGGACGACGTTGACCTTCGTACCCGGTGTGATCGGGTTGTCGTACTTGTAAGCCTTGCCCGCGTAGATCAGGTACACATCGCGGATTTCCTTGAATGGCAGATTCGCGACGAACGACCCGGAGACGGTCGTTTTATCCGATGGCGGGTGGATGAGGTCCGAGACGATCAGCGGATTGGCTTTCTCGATCGGTGCAGACCAGTCGGCAGCGAACGCCTTAGTCGACCAAACCTGGATCGGCACATCGACGATGCCATCGCCGAACGGCACGCGGTTGGCGCTCCCCGGCGTGTCGATCTGGTAGTAATAAGAGCGGCGGAAGAAACTCGATTTGCCCGAGCGTGCTCCGCCGACCCAGTCGATCAGGGCACCGGCACCGGGTTGCTCGCTGGTCTTATTCACCCAGCCATCGCTTGGCTCGATGCCGATGCGGTAATCTTCGCGGCGCGGGCTGAAGATCGTGAACCACGTGCGGCCGTAAACGCGATTCGTACTCGTGTCGATGTCGATGAGGTCGATCTTGTTCACCTTCAAGTCGCTGCCTTTCAAGGCATACGCGGTGAAGTACGCAATCGTGCTGACCGTCAGGACGATGATCGGGAACGTGATCCAGGTGAGTTCGAGGCGTTTGAAAACCTTCTTCAGAATGAAGTATTCGATCGGCCCGATCAGCAGCGTGTACAGCACGATGAACAGCGCCACCCAGCCGAACGAGATGACCGGCACCCCGGCGAACGTATCGATGTGCGACCGCAGGCGGTTTGCGAATTCATCTTCCGAATCGTAGCGATTGTTGTAATTCACGTTGGTCTTGATGCCGTTGCCGAGTGAGGCTCGCGGCGAACCGGCTTCACGCAATAGCAGATCCCAGAAGTCGGCACGGCCCGCGTAATCGGTGAACGGCGAACGATCGAGGTCGAAGCCGACGAGCGTAACGCGGCCCATGCCGTACGCGCCTTGTACCATCGCGCGTTTCGTGCCCGTTTCATCGTCGGGCGGCGGGATCATCTGGCGGAAGCCACGGTCGGGCTTCGGCGTAAAGTTGCACACGGGGAACGTCGTTCCTTGCTTCGTGGCCAACGGCAGCAAACGTTTGTTCGTGCCGGGCAGCGCCCATTCGAGCGTCAGTTCCTTGACCGGTTCCGATGGATTGTCGCGACGAATTTCGACGGGCAACAGTTCTTGTAACAGCGGGTATTCTTTAACAATCGCCACGTTCGAACCGACGCTGACGACGAGCCGCCCGCCACGCCGTACCCACTCGAACAATGCTTCGAGACGGTGCCGATGCGTCGGCGATGTGAAAAGCGGCGTGAGGAAGTTGTTCACGTCGGCCGCACCCGTCGTCAGCACCACGAGGTCGGCGGAGTCATAACCGAACCAT
>JANXNT010001232.1 GCA_025353985.1 Limnoglobus sp. | reverse complement strand
CTTCGTTGTACGGGGGAAGACCGCCGTCCGAAAACTCGAACGTTGGGTCAGTTTGCAGGCGTGGCGATTGTGTAGGGCGATCAGTTTCTGAGGAGTCCGCGATAACATTGATTCCCTGCTCATCCTATTCCTTTACCCACTCATCGAACGCCGCCTTTGAGATGCGAACAGTTCGGTCAATCGCGCGTAGTGTGGGGAGGCCAGCTCTGATCCAGAGTCGTACCCGATCAGTAGTCACTTTGGCGAGTTTGGCCAATTCCTCTTCGGTACATACTTGCACACCGAGAAGAGTCGCCTGCCCAAACCACGGAGCATCAAGGCTTCGGATCATCGTGTGGAACTTTGTAAGCTGATCGACGCTCTTCGCACCTCGTCGTGAAAGTTTTCCGAGACGGGGGCGGGACTGGCGTGTATCAGGTGTCCGCCGGGATCGCGGACGGGGAGGTTGGAAACCGTGCCTCCCCTCGCAGTCCAAGAAAGTTGCCTTACTGCGGGTGGCTCGGGCCTCGAAAGAAGCCTGTTTTCCGAAACGATCCGGCCTGGGCGCGCTCACTTGGTTGGCTTCGGAAGTCCGTCCGTTGCGTGGGTGCAGATCACTTTGGAGGGCGTCATGAACGTGGTGATCGAGTGGCAAGACGGCGTTCCCGAACCGCTGGCGAGCATCTACGCGGCGATGGCCGGCGACGGGGAAGCACTTCTTCGAGCGGCCCGGTTTGGTTCGGGGTATGGGGTCTTGGACGGCGTCATCGCCGACTCCATGAGGAAGGTCCGGCGGGTCGAAGACATCTTGGACGACTGCGCCCATCCCGCCCCCCTGCCGCCGTCGCCGTCGCCGTTTCTGGACTTGTCGGAAGCGTGCGCGTTGTGCGGGCTTCAACCCCGCTCGCTGCGCAACCTCCTCAACGCCAGGGACGCCGGGTTACTCGCCGCGAAACTCCCCGGCAAGGCATACCGATTCCACCGCGAACGGTTCCTGTATTGGGTCGAACACAGGCCCGAGTACGCCCGCCTGCCTGGAGTGAAAAAGCGGAGGAGCCGTTGAACCGAATTTACTGGCCCTTGTCTCAAACAGGAGTGTTCCACGATGGCACGCAAGGCAAAGAACGAGTTCACCCTCCCAGACGGACGCAAGGTCGCCGCGAACCTCCAACAGCGGGGGAACGTCTGGCGTGTTCTCTTTCCCGACCCGGACAACAAGGGCAAATACAGGGAAGTGAGTACGGGGAAGTCCGGCCAACCGGAAGCATGGGTCGAGGCCGCGAAGATCGTCACAGACGCCTACAACCCGTCTGCCAAGCCGAACGCCCGAACCGTGACCTGGGAACAGGCGCTGGCCGAACTGCCCACCGCCGCCGACCTGCGCCCCCGTGCCTTGGAGGTTTATGTCAGCGGCGTCAACATCCTGCGGAACACGCTTCAAGACGCCAAGCCCCCCATCACCACCACGGGGCCGCACGACATCACCCCGCCAGTCGCCAAGCGGTTCCGCTTTGTCTTCGCCTCGACGCCCTTCAAGCGTGGCGCGAAGGGCAAGGAGTACCCCCGAAGTCCGCAGACGGTGAAGAACGCACTCAAGCGAATGTCGGCCCTCTGGGTGCATTTGAAGGGCATCGGACTGGCTTCGAGTAACCCGTGGGAAGACGTACCCCGGCCCATCGTCCCCAAGGTTCCGCCGAAGGCACCGACCGAGGCCGACATCGACCAGTTCTTCGCCTGGGTCGATGGGAAGAAGTGGGAACTCTTGTCCGTCTTCCTCCGCGTCAAGTCGCTTATGTGCTGCCGGACCCTCGACCTCTGCTCGGTCAAGGCCCCACAGTTCGACCCGAGGGCGAACACGCTCACCATCAACCACACCTTGGACAAGACGCACCGGACACGAACCGTTCCCCTCCCCTCCGACCTCGCCGAGCGGCTCGACTCGATCAAGGGGCGGGTCTTCCTATGGGATCGGTACGCCGTGGAGTCGAAGGCACACCGTCCGGGGAGGTCCAACAAGACCTCGTTCGCGCCGTCGATGTTGTACTGGTTCGTCGCCGACCTCTTCCCCGAGTACCGCGCCGCGTTCCCCGACCGCTTCCCGATCACCGCGCACGACCTCCGACGCCGGGGAATCACGCTCATGGTCGCTGCGACGGGGAGCATCGACAAAACCGCCGAGGCTATCGGCATCCACCCCGACACGGCTCGACGCCACTACCTCGACGCCGAGAAAGCGTTCGCCTCAGACGAATTGTTCAAGAAGCTGGCAGGAATTCTCGTCCCGAAGTGACCGACCGACCTAAAGCACTAAACCGCCCGGACCATCCGAGGAGACGGTTCCGGGCGGTTTAGTGCTTTTGGCCGTATTCTTTGGCGATTTGGGAGGCTGTTTTCAAAAACCCCTTAAATTCTATTGCACCCGACTGGGGTCGAACCAGTAACCTTCGGTTTCGTAGACTCAAGGACAATTTCCGTAATCCCTTTCCCTGGCACTACTTGCGAAGTGCCTGTCGCGAACCTTCCCCCCAACCTTCCCCCGGAACTCGAAAAGATCGTGGCCGCGTGGCCGATGCTGTCCGAACCGATTCGCCGTGCCATCCTCGCCATCCTCGAAGCCGCAACGTGATGGCGACGGGGCGAAAGTATCCCCCTGATCCCCCGCATCCCCCGTTTCGAGTCTCTGGTGGCGTGTTGCTTGAACCGCTCAAGGCCGCGATTCGAGTGATAATCGCAAGTGCCACGGGTTCGCTCGATGGCAAATAACCTACCCCCTAAAAGAAGGGGCAGAAACGCTCGTAAGCGAGCATCGTCGCGCTTCGCCACAGACCGCACAGTCAACCCCCTAAAAGAAGGGGCGGAAACGCTCGCAAGCGAACCCGCTACCGCGAATGAACCCGGCAAACTTCACCCTATAAAAAGGGGAGGAAAACGCCTTTCGGGTATACTCGCCGGTACCTCGAACCCGTTGGGAGTGGCTCACCGTGGCTGACGACTACAGAAATGCAAAGTGAGCGGTAAAGTTGCCGGAGACTACCCCGCAATTGGCTCGATGCACTCCGGCCCCTCATTGCTCG
>JANXNT010001231.1 GCA_025353985.1 Limnoglobus sp. | reverse complement strand
ATGTCCCATCCGGTGAGGCGGTTGTCGATCAGCTTGGCGGTGAGTTGCTCGCCCGTGACGGGATGCAGCCCGTGGAGCAGTCGCTTGAGCTGTTCGGCTTCGGGAATGCTGGTGAGGCCAAGCTTGGCTGCGGCAATCCCGCCGACCTCGCGCTTCAAATCGGAGGCGTCGAGGTAGTAGCCACCGTCTGAGCGTCCGTATTACCTCGGTTCGTATGATCCGCACGTCAGGCTCTTCTGCGGCCTTTTCAGGATAGAATGATTGTATCGCCCCCTGGAGTCCTTCGCATGGCCATGACTCTGCCCGATACCCGCCAACTGTCCGACGAGACTTTGGAGGCTTTCCGCCTTCTCGCCTTGCACGGTCACGAACTCGGATACACCGAGGCCGACCTCGGCGAACTTCTCGGCGTGACCCGTGAGACCATCAGTCGATGGTGCTCGGCTTACCGCAAGGGTGGACTCGACGCATTGCCCGGCGAACGAACCGGACGGCCGCTCGGTTCGGGTCGCATCCTCAGCGACGACCAAGCACAACGCATCCAGCAAATCCTCGACACCAATACGCCCGAAGAGAAGACCATCCCCGCGGCGTTGTGGAATCGGCGGGCGGTGCGGGATCTCATTCAGAACGAATGCGGCGTCTTGTTGGCCGTACGAACGGTGGGCACGTATCTGGAGCGATGGGGCTACACGTCGAAAAAGCCGCAGCGTCGCGCTGCCAATCCAGATCCGGACGAGGTCCAGAAATGGGTCGAAGAAACGTATCCGGAGCTGGAAAAGAAGGCCGAAGCGGAAGGTGCGGAGATTTTCTGGTGCGATGAAACGGGAGCGGTCGCAGATGCGTATTCGGGGACCGGCTACGCGAAAAAAGGGGAGCCGGCAACGGTCGAAGTCCCACACCCGCACATTAGCATGAACACGATTTCGGCGGTGAGCAATTCGGGTTCGGTGCATTTTATGACGTATTCGCAAACGATGACGGCGATGTTGTTCATCGTGTTTTTAGGGAGGCTGTTGCGAAACACGACGGGGAAGATCGTCTTGATTGTGGATCGCCTGAAGGTGCATCAATCGCGAGCGGTATTGGAGTGGGTGGCGGCTCACGCGGATCGTTTGGAGTTGGAGTATTTGCCGCGATCCGCACCGGAGCGAAATGTGGATGAGTATTTGAACAACGACCTGAAGGGGCAGATCCACGCGGAAGGGTTATCGAAGAGTGCGAGCGAACTTCGTTCAAAGATGCAGCAGTTTCTGCGGAAGCTGGCTCATTTTCCAGATGATGTACGAAGCTACTTTCAGGCTCCATTCGTGCAATATGCTGCGGCAAATGATATGTGATGTTGTTCCGAGCCGAGGTAATAACGACAACACGTAGCGCAGGGCATCCTCGACGGCGATACCGGCTTTCTTGACGATCGATCCGTTCCCGCCGAGGCTCTTC
>JANXNT010000786.1 GCA_025353985.1 Limnoglobus sp. | reverse complement strand
GTCGTGTCCCAGCCATCGACGACGAACTTCTCCACCGATGACACACCGCCGACCGTCGCATCTCGCTCGATGCGGTTGCCGAAGGCATCGAATTTGTACGTCACCGACACACCCGTGTCACTCGTCGCCTGCGTCATCTGCCCGCGATGATCGTACGCATAACTCCACGATTCGCCGGTCTTCGATTTGCCGACCTGATTGCCATCGAGATCGTAGCTGTACGTCCACGTGCCATCGCTCGTCACGCGATTCCCGCTCGCCGTCACGTATCCCGAAGTCGTGCGATTCCCCGTCGCATCGTAGCTCAACGACTTGCCATTCGCGCTCGTCACCTGGCCCAGTTTGTCGTACGCGAAACTCGTGCTGACGCCGTTTTCAGTCTTCTGAGTCAGCCGGTTATCGAGATCGTACTGATACGCATAGTCGCCGATCACCGCACTCGAACCCGTCCGATTTTGCAAGTTCGTCAACCGCCCGCCCGCATCGAACGTGTAGCTGCTGTCGCCGACTTTCGTCGTCCCCGCCAGATCGCTGAAGCGGGTCATCGATCACTTTACACGAAATCGTGCTTTCCTTTCCTTGGCCGCAAGTAATATGCAATACCTGAAATTGGATTGATTACAACTACACAACCGACTACACCATCAATACTTGGTATCGTTTTGTAAAATCCAGGATAAACAATTCCGCTCCAATACCATTCCGAAAGAGGTTCGTAAAATGCAAATTCGCGTGTGTGAATCGTTCGTACAAAATCGAGATCCCAGTACTCCATAGAAACTACCCCGACATCAGGATAGACCTTGTGTAGAAGGACATGCGACTTTGCAAGCTCCACCGCTTGTTCTATTGTTTCAATTTTAATTATTCTTTACCTTATGACACAGAACCATGTTGTTTATTTGTAGTGCCATTATTATTTCTTCTTGCATTCAAGGCTTCTACGTGCATTGTCGAACGCTGCACGGATTGCACTTCTATCCTTAGGGGATAATTGATACAAAGACGTGAACGTCTCTTTGATACCATCAGCTGTTCTGGTCGCATATGCTGCAAATCCTGAGGTATCCGTGGCCATAGCCGACAATTGAGCTGCCTGTTCGGCTTTAGTCATATGCTCCCAAAGATGTTCAGACAACAGTGCCCGAGCAACGAAAGTCTCACGTTGGATCGGATGAAGGGCGTAGTACGCATCAAAACCGATATCGTCAATGTGCTTCACGTGCATCATTTCATGCGCCAACGCACCAAGGTCACCCTCAGTTCTAATGTATACATCCGCGCGGATTCGACCGTTGTCCAGTTTCGTAAAGTTCACCGAACCAGGTCCTGATGAGCCACGAGGCGGCGTTCCCCCGATCTGAAAATTTAGATCGATATTCTTGCCTGCGTAGAGCGCTTTGAGTTCGCTTAAAGCAAGCTTGAAGTTACCCGCACTTCGCAGTTTTGAGAAAA
>JANXNT010000770.1 GCA_025353985.1 Limnoglobus sp. | reverse complement strand
GTTTCTCAACGCTCGTACTGCCACCAAAGGATAAACAAAAACACCCGTGGCACAACGACTTCGCTGCACGGTGGTTCGCTTCACAGTGACGACGCACTATGGATACCTCGATTCGCTTTGAGGTTTTCACGCGCCTGCCGTTTGTTTATGCTGGCCTTCCGACAAACGGGAGGTCGATATGCGTTCGCTTCGGTGGGTTCATTATGCGGTGTTGCTTGCGGTGATGGCGTTCGTGACGTTGCCGAACTTGGGCACGCCGTCGTTTTGGGATGTCGATGAGGGCGTGAACGCGGAATGTACGCGGGAGATGATGGAAATTGGCACGTGGGTGGTGCCGACGTTTAACGGCGAACTGCGGACCGCGAAGCCGGTGATGCTGTACTGGATTCAGCGAATCGCCTTCCTGGCGTTCGGCATTTCCGAATGGTCGGCCCGCTTCCCTGCGTTCCTGCTCGGGCTGGGTTCCGTGCTGATTACCTACGAACTCGCGCGGCGAATGTACGGCGCGAGCACGGGGATACTCGCGGGGGTGGTGCTCGCCACGGCGATCGAATTTTGCAAACTCTCGCACGCCGCCACGCCCGATGCGCCGTTCATTTTCTTCACCACTCTCACGATGTTCCTGTTCTGGATCGGCCACGAAAACGGCGGGCGAAGCTGGTTCTTCACGGCATCGGCGGCCAGCGGGCTAGCGATGCTGACGAAAGGCCCCGCCGGTTTGGCGCTGCCCGCGCTGATCGTTTTGGTGTACTTCGCGTGGAATCGCGAACTCAAACGGCTATGGGATTTCCGGCTCGTGCGCGGGCTGTTGCTGTGGGCGTTGGTCGCGGTGCCGTGGTACGGGCTGGTGATCGCCGAGACGCGCGGGGCGTATCTGGCATTCTTCAAAGACGAAAACGCGAGCCGATTCCTCAGCCCGATGGAAGGCCATCGCGGGCCGGTGGTGTATTACATCGGGGCACTGTTCGCGTTCTTCGCGCCGTGGTGCGTGTTCCTCATCGGCGCGATCTGGTACGGCGTCAAAGACGCACGCAACGCAGAGGAAAGTAACGAACGCCGTGCGGGTCGATTTCTGCTCTGCTGGTTCACCGCCTATCTCGTCGTCTTCACGATTGCCGCCACGAAACTGCCAAACTACATCGCGCCGCTCTACCCGGCAATTGCGATTCTGACGGCGCGATTCCTCGTGCAATGGGCTTGTCATCGCGTTCAGCCCGTGCGCTGGGTGATGCCGTTGGCCATCGCGTCGCTGGCGCTAATCGGCGTCGTGGTGGCGGTCGGGTTATTGATCGTGGGCGGGGAAATTCCGCTCGATCTGAAGGGAATGCGGATCGTGCCAGGGTTGGCAAAGTGGTCGTTTATCGGTGTGATTCCCATCGTCGGTGCCATCGCGATGGCGGTCTACCTTTTGAAAAATCGCCGGGAAAGTGCGACGGTCGCATTCGCGGTGACGGCGGTGCTTTTCGTCGGTTTCCTCGCAGCGTTTCCGGCGGTGGAAGTCGATCAGTTAAAGGCACCGAAATTGCTCGTAACCGATGCAGGTGTGAAACAACCGGACCGCGAAATTCGCATCGCAAGCCTCGACTACACGCAACCGAGCGTGACGTTTTATGCGGAGCGCAAAGTCGAGCGTATGCTCGATGCGACCGCCGCGCGGGTGTTCCTCGCGATGCCGCTGCCCGCGTATCTTTTCGTTCCCGAACCGGTGTGGTTGGCACAACTCGCGGGCACGGTGGCCACGCCGCACCGCATCGTCGCACGCCGCTACGATTTTTACCGCAACTGCGATGTCCTCGTAGTCGCGAACGACGGAGCCAGACCATGATTGCGATCACCGGGGCCGCCGGATTTATCGGCTCGAATCTCGCGCATCGGCTATGTAAAGACGGGCACGATTTGCTGCTCGTCGATCACCCGCTGACTGCGGCGAAGGCGATGAATTTCGCGGGTCTGAAGCGGTTTGTGTTCGTCGAGCACGATCTGTTTTTGCAGGAATTACAGGTGAAAAAGTGGAAGCCGGAGGTGATCTTCCACCTCGGCGCGTGCAGTGCCACCACCGAAGCGAATTGGGATTACCTCGCCCGCAATAACATCGGTTACACGCGCGATTTGTGGACGTGGGCGACGACGCAGCGCGTGCCGTTTCTGTATGCATCGAGCGCCGCCACCTACGGCGATGGCACGCAAGGATTCGACGACCGCACGCTGCCGACGCAACTCGTGCCGCTCAATCTTTACGGCAAAAGCAAGAACGACTTCGACATCTGGGCGCTGGGTCAAGCGAAGCGTCCTCCACGTTGGGCGGGGTTGAAATTCTTCAACGTCTACGGCCCGCGCGAGAACCACAAAGGCCGCATGTCCAGCGTGGTACTCCAGACTTACAAGCAGATCGTCGCCACCGGTGGCATGAAGCTGTTCCGTTCGACCGACGCGAACTACCCCGATGGCGGCCAATTGCGCGACTTCGTGTTTGTCGACGATTGCGTGAACCACTAGATCTGGCTCTGGCAGTACGACCATATCGGCGGCCTTTACAACAGCGGCACCGGCACGGCCCGTTCGTTCCACGACCTCGCGCTGGCGGTGTTCGCGACGATGCGCCGTCCGCCGAATATTTCGTTCATCGACATGCCCGCTGATCTGGCGAAGCACTACCAGAACTTCACGCAAGCTACGACAACAAAACTACGCGACATCGGTTGCACGATCCCCGTCACGCCACTCGAAGCCGGCATACGAGCGTACGTTTCCGAGTTGATGGCAAGTTGACTCAAGTTCCCACCACTCGCTTGTCACTCGGCTTCGCTTCCGTATAGATTCATATCGCGACAGGTTTCCGGTGGCCGTTGTGCCATCGGGATGAAAAGGGAAGCCGGTGAGAATCCGGCGCAGGGCCGCTGCTGTAATCGGCGAGCGGTTCGGAGAAATGCCACTGCGTAAGCGGGAAGGCCATCCGAATCGCGCTCGTAGCCGAAAAGCCAGAAGACCTGCCTGTCGTGGCGTTGGTTCGGGGCCTCGGACTCAGGCTACCGGTCAGGCATGTTCCCGTCCGCTTCGTGCGCATGGGGCCTCCCGCTGCCGGGTCGTCGACGCCCCAATTCTTGCCCGGCACCGGCAGAAAGGTTCTCTCGTGTCTCGCTTCTTGAAGCCCCGTCGCGCGTTCACTCTCATCGAGCTACTCGTTGTGATTGCGATCATCGCAATTCTCATCGGCCTGCTCCTCCCCGCTGTGCAAAAGGTGCGCGAAGCCGCCGCCCGCGCCCAGGGGCAAAACAACCTCAAACAGCTCACGCTCGCCGCGATGAACTACGAGTCGGCATTCCAGAAGTTGCCGCCGCACACCGACACAACGGTGTTTTACCCGAACGGCCGATACTGGTTCGGCAGCACCGTCAGCAACACGAGTGCCCCGTACAACATCATCTCCACGGACCCGCAGAACGGCGTGTTGACGACGTACTACGAGAACAACACGAAGGTGACGACTTGCCCTAAGTTCGATACGTATATGATAACGAAAGTGTATAACGGCCTGACCGCCGGATATGCCTACAACCGCCATCTGGCCGACAAGCGGATTCTGCATTTCGCGACGACGCAAACGTACATGTTCACCGAAACCGTGTTGCTGAAAGCCAGCGGTGCGCTCGAAGAGCCGTTCGGCGGTTACTTCGGTTCGCCATACCTCGCAGTGCCACCGGGGCCATACACGACGCCGGGTACGACTTATGCCTACTCGCCGTACGCGGTCACCTCGACGCACTTCCGCTATGCGGGCCGCGTGGCCAACGTCGCGTTCGTCGATGGCCACGTCGAAACGCGAACGCCGGTCGATAAACTTTCCGTCGCGCCATTCGATCAAACGGTGTGGGACGCAGCGAAGGTAAAGTACCAACTCGGCTTCCTCGCCGATACGACCTTCCCCTACTCCGGCGACTGAGCCAGTACCGCGTGGCACTCAAACCCGAGTGCCACGTGGATTTCGAATTGGTAGTGTTGTAGTGGTATCATCTCGAATAAGGGGATCCCCAAAACGTCATCTTCTTAGCATGTCTCGAAAGTTCGACGGGAGCATTTCCAATGGCTGATTACCACCGTCTGTCCCGCGCCTTGTTATCGCTGGAAGGCCTGGCGATCGGAGACGCATTCGGCGCGATGTTCGCATCGGCACCGAGAGCCGCCGCCGTTCGAGTGCGGGAAGATCGTTTGCCACCGCGACCGTGGCGACGGACGGACGATACCGAGATGGCCCTCGCCA
>JANXNT010000754.1 GCA_025353985.1 Limnoglobus sp. | reverse complement strand
GCAATCTCAGTCAAAAACAGCCTTGGATTTCAAGCGTTTTACCCCGTGAACGGTTACGCGGTGATTCAAGCGAGCAAACCGATGCAAGTCCCGAACTTCGATCGACTTGGCAGGCCCAAAACTGTTTACTTCACGTGGGATTTTTACACATCGATATCTGTAGCGGAGTCCGCATTGCAAATTGGCAGCAAAGACCCTGCTGGGCCATTTGCGTCACCGAGTGATCGTGCAGACATAAATGTGACTGGAATTTCCTACACGTACGTTGGAATCGTTCCCGGTGGCACTGGATCAGAATTGACCACTGCAAATAGCCCTTTCGTCATTTCCATCAACCCATTAGGCCCATGAATACAAGACCAAAAGCACATGAACTACCCGACCGACTATCGATTGTCGGGATCGTCGATGGCACACCATCTGCGGGCCTGTTGATACTACTCACAGTAAAAATCATTACACGGTTCTGCTCGGTCCCACATTGATCGAAGGTGTGATTACGACCACAAAAAAGCACTTAGAAAGTGAACTGAGCACGAGCCGCGATCAGTTCCCGATGGATTATGAATCGATGCCGTTCTTTGCCGGCGAGTTGATCGTTGGCGTCATGAGCCTCACGCAGATCGAGTCCGCAATGCGCGCTTACGATCTTTTCCACGGGCACGCACCGTACCCAACAGACTATCGCGACATGCTCGCAACGGCATGGTCGTGGATGTACGCAAATACCCCTAAACGGGTCGATGTGACAGTATCCGTCATGCCGAAGTCTAGCTCAGTTCGCATACTAACCGAGTCTGTTCAGATTTGATCTGCACTTAACTTATTCATTCGGCAGTGGGTTCCGCGCGAAGATCCAGTCTTCGATCGGCTGACCGCAGACGAGGTGCGTTTCGACGAATTCGGGAATTCGTTCGGCGGTCATGTTGTGGTACCACGTGCCTTCGGGGTAAACGACGAGGATCGGCCCGCTGGCACACACACGCAGGCACTGCACTTTCGTGCGGTAGCAGGCGGTTGGCCCTGTGGCGAGTGATAGATTCCGCCGTTTGAGTTCGTCCTTCAGCACTTCCCACGATTTCGCACCGGCATCGGCGGAACAACACGCATCGCCGATGCAGAGCAACACGTGCCGATGATACTCGCCGATCTTCAGTTTCTTCGCGATCGCTTCGAGTGGTTGTTTGTCGTCCACCGTTAGCCTTCCATCACTTCTTTGGACTTCTTGTCGGCGGCTTCGTCGATCTTGAATTCGTACAGTTTCAACAGTTCCTGGATGCGATCTTTGCCGGTATCGCGTTCGTCTTCGGTCATCGCCTTCGCCTTCTCGGCGTCGTCGTAATGCTTGTTCGAGTCGCGGCGAATGTTGCGACACGACACCTTCGATTCTTCGGACTTCTTCTTGATCTGTTGGACGAGCTTCTTACGTTGATCGCCGCTCATCGGCGGGATCGTCAGGCGAATGACTTTGCCATCGTTGTTCGGCGCGAGGCCGAGATCGCTGCCGCGAATCGCCTTCTCGATCTCTTTCAAATCGTCCGCGCTGAACGGCTTGATCACGATCGTCGATGGGTCCGGGCAGGAGATATTGCCGACGTTCTTGACCGGCGTTGGCGAGCCGAAATAATCGACTCGCAACGAGTCCAGCATCGCAGGCGTGGCACGCCCGCTGCGGAGGCCCTTCAGGTCGTTCCGGAGAACGTCGAGAGCCTTCTCCATCCGGTCGGTGCAGTCTTTGAAAAACTGTGCAGCATTCATTTTGATCTCAAATTTAAGGATAAGAGAGTCTGTTCGAAGGCGTACCCCGTGTGAACGATCACTCGGATACCAGTGTCCCGGTGGCCAGCCCAGCGACGGCTTTCTCGATTGCCGATTCCCGCTTGTAATTGAAGATCAAGATCGGCAATTTCGCCCCTTGGCACATGTCGAACGCGCTGATATCCATCACGTTCAGCTTGTCGGCCATCACCTTCGTGTACGTCAGACGGTCGTAGCGCTCGGCGTGTGTGATCCAGCGACCCCGCCGAGCGTGTGCGCCGGTTAGGGCGTCGTCACCATCTTGCCCTTGCTGCCCTTCTTCGGCTTCTTCGGGGCGGCGGCGGTGATCTCGAACGAGAACTCCTTGGCAAAAAATTTTATATTGCTCATGGTGATGGCAAAGCATTGAATGATACCGGCTATTTGA
>JANXNT010000735.1 GCA_025353985.1 Limnoglobus sp. | reverse complement strand
CGGTTTCGCTCGAGATTCACTCGTTGATCGGGCGCAATCCTTGACGGCTTATCGCGAATTTCTATCATGACGAATCTGACAGAATCGAAGATCGAACACGAGTATCCGTCATGGCAGTACCGAAGCGACGCACGTCGAAGTCCCGTCAGGGGCATCGCCGGAGCCATCACCACCTGAAGAGCAAGGGCGTGCAATACTGCCCACAGTGTAACGAGCCAGTCGTTCCACACCGCGTCTGCGGCAATTGCGGCAATTACCAGGGCCGTCAGGCGATTGTGGTGAAAACTGAGGCCGAAGCCGAAGGAAGCTAGACCCATGCGGATCGCGCTCGATGCGATGGGTGGCGACCACGGCCCCGTGCCGAATGTCGCCGGAGCTTTACAAGCATTAGGGACCACACCGGATCTGACCGTGGTCCTCGTTGGTGATCGCGCGCAAATCGAACCCCTTCTCGCCACTTCCCCCGATTATCCCGCCGACCGTATCGAGATCGTTCACGCCTCGCAGTGTATTGGCATGAACGAAAAGCCGGCCGAGGCACTTCGCGCCAAGCCCGATAGCTCGATCGGCAAATGCTGGCAGCTTCTGGCCACGAAAGCGGTCGATGGCCTCGTCAGCGCGGGTAACACCGGTGCCGTCGTGGCGGGTGGATTGTTCACGCGGAAGTTCCTCAAAAGTGTCCATCGCCCCGGTATCGCCACGGTGATGCCGACGGCGAAGGGCCGTTGCGTGATTATGGATGTTGGCGCGAACGTGTTCCCGAAGCCGCGGCACCTGCTCGAATACGGTGCGATGGGGTCCGCGTTTGCCAAGCATATGCTCGGCATCGACCGGCCCACAATCGGCCTCATGAATGTCGGCGAAGAAGAAGGCAAAGGCCACGACCTCGTGCAGGAAACCTACACGCTATTCCGCAACAGTTCGCTCGCGGATCGCTTCGTGGGCAACATCGAAGGCGGCGATATTCACCGCGGCAAAGTCGATGTCGTCGTCACGGATGGCTTCGTCGGCAACGTGATTATCAAACTCTCGCAAGGTCTGTTCGAATTCGTCATGGGCATGGTCGGCAAGGAAATCCTCGGTGCACTCTCCGCCGAGAAAGAACTTGCCGCCAGGACGCTTCAGGGGATGGTGCAGAAATATCATTACAGCGCCTTCGGTGGCGCACCGCTGCTCGGCGTCGATGGTGTTTGCATCATTTGCCACGGTTCGTCGAAAGAACGCGCCATCGCCAACGGCCTCGGCGTGGCCGCACAAGATGTGCGCATCGGCCTGAACGAAAAGATCGTCGCCGAACTCGAAGCGCTCCCCGCAGTCACCGCGTAACAATCCCATCCCGTTAGCCCGACGCGCTAGCGAGGGTTTTCTCGTTTCTGCAATCAATGGGCATCACTTTGGGTTCCCCTCGCTGGCGCGTCGGGCTAACAATACAATCTCGTTTCGTTATCGAGTTTCTTGTGGATTCCCCTCGCTGGCGCGTCGGGCTAACAAAACGATCGAGCCACACCATGCCACGCACTGCGTTTTTGTTTCCTGGCCAAGGTTCGCAAACGGTCGGCATGGCGGGCGCACTTTGCGGTGCTTCGCCCGTTGCGAAGGCGCTCTTCGATGAGGCTTCGACCATCCTTGGCTACGACTTGCTTTCGGTGTGCACGCAGGGGCCGCAAGACGCGCTGAACGCTACGAATATTAGCCAGCCAGCTATTTACGTCGCTAGCCTGGCGGCACTCGAACAACTGAAAGTCTCCGAGCCGAACCTCGTTGCGGACGTCGTCGCTACGGCGGGGCTGAGCCTCGGCGAATACACCGCACTCGTGTTTGCGGGGGCGATTTCGTTTGCGGATGGCCTGCGTGTCGTTCATGCCCGCGGTACGGCGATGCAAGCGGCTGCGGAAGCGACACCTGGCGGCATGGCGAGCATCATCGGCTTAGACCTCGGCGAAGTCGAAGCGCTCGTGGCCGAATCGCGAACGGCGGGGCTGATCGAAGTGGCGAACTTGTTGTGCCCGGGGAACATTGTCGTCTCGGGTTCGGCGGCCGCGATTGACGAACTGTGCCGATTGGCCGAATCGCGTAACCTGCGTGCGATCCGCCTCGCGGTTGCCGGGGCATTCCACACGACGCTGATGCAACCCGCCGACACGCACCTCGGCGAAGCGCTGAAACGGGTGACGATGAATTCGCCGAAAGTACCGGTGTGGTCGAACGTCGATGCCCAACCGCACACGAACGCCACGGAGATTGCCGACTTGCTCGTGCGGCAAGTGATTTCACCCGTGCGTTGGGAAGAAACGATCCGAGGCCTGATGGCGAGCGGCGTGGAAAAGTTTTACGAGATCGGGCCAGGCCGCGTACTGGCAGGGTTAATCAAGCGGGTCGATCGCAAAGCGAGTTTGGTGAACGTCTCGGCATAAATGGGGAATGAACCGCGCGTTCCCGCGATTGCGTACCGATGGCCCTTTTCTTTTCTGTCGAGACTTCTAAACATTAATGAGAGTATACGCGGATTCGGTCCGAGTTGCCGACATCAACCGATGAGCGGCGGCTGGGTACGTAAAACGGTAAAATGAATAATTTAGCTACGACGACCGCAAGAAACGCGGGGGTCGTAGGTACGGCGGTCGGGATCGACTGCCACGGAGGGACGAAGCGTGTCCGACGAGCAAATTCGACAGAAGGTTATCGACATTGTGTGCGAACATTTGGCCGTCCACAAGGACCAAGTGAAGGACACCACCAGCTTCGTCGAAGACATTGGGGCCGACTCGCTCGATATCGTCGAACTCGTGATGGAACTCGAAGAAGAGTTCGACATCCAGATTCCCGACGATCAAGCCGAGAAGATCAAAACCGTCGGCGAAGCGGTCGAGCATATCAAAATCGCGATCAAGCAAAAAGGCACCGACGGGGCAAAAGCCTAATCGGCGAGACGTTACCCTCCCCGTTCGGGGAGGCGATTTCCACAGGAGTTTGCATGGTGCGCCGCGTCGTGGTCACCGGTCTCGGGACCGTCAACCCGATCGCCCATTCGGTTCCGGAATACTGGCAGGGTCTCCTCGCCGGTAAGTCCGGCATCGCGCCGATTACACTCTTCGACGTCTCCGCATTCAAAGTGCGGTTCGGCGGCGAAGTCAAGAACTTCAAGCCCGATGCGGTGATCGACTCTCGCTCGCTCGCACGCTTGGATCGCTTCGCACAATTCGCCATGTTTGCCGCACATGAGGCCGTCAAAGATAGCGGCATCGACTTCGCAAAGTACGATGCGTTCAAGTGCGGGTGCATCATCGGTAGCGGCATCGGCGGCCTGCACGAATTCGAAGATGGCCACGAAACCTATCGCACCAAAGGCCCCGGTCGCATTCGCCCACTCGTCATTCCGAAGATGATCGCGAACGCGGCGAGCGGCAATATCTCGATCAAATACGGCCTACGCGGGCCAAACACGACGGTTAGCACCGCATGTTCCTCGGCGGCGCACGCGATGGGCGACGCGATGCGGACGATCCAGTACGGCTTCGCCGATGTCATCGTGTCGGGTGGCACCGAAGCCGCCATCACGCCGATGGGCCTCGGCGGGTTTATTGCGGCACGGGCCGTCTCCGAACGCAACGACGATCCCGCCACCGCGAGCCGCCCATTCGACCTCAACCGCGATGGTTTCGTGCTGAGCGAAGGCGCGGGGATTCTCGTTCTCGAAGAATACGAACACGCGAAAGCCCGTGGCGCGAAAATTTACTGCGAGATTCTCGGTTGCGGCAACACCGCCGATGCCTACCACATCACGGCACCGCACGAAGACGGCATCGGTGCTGCCGAAGCGATGCGGGCGGCGTGCCGCGAAGCGAAGTGGAACCTCGACGATGTGCAATATCTGAACGCGCACGGCACGAGTACGCCACTCGGCGATGCCGCCGAAACGAAGGCCGTCAAGCACGTGTTCGGCGATCGCTCTTCGCAACTGATGATTTCGAGCACGAAGAGTATGCTCGGGCATTTACTCGGTGCGAGTGGCGGCGTCGAAGCGATCGCGTGTGCGCTCAGCCTCAAGCACGGCGTCATTCACCCGACGATTAACCTGCACACGCCCGACCCAGCGTGCGACCTCGATTACGTGCCAAACACCGCACGCGAAGTCCGCATCACCAAGGTGCTTTCGAACAGTTTCGGTTTCGGTGGGCACAATTGCTCGCTCGCCCTCGGTGCGATTTAATCCCTTCGTTTCCCCAATTCGATTATCATGAAAACACCCGTGGTTCGCATGGGTGTTTTGCGTTCACCGTATCGGAAACGACCATGGCAGATCCGTTCCTCGGCAACCGCTTCGAAGATGGCTTCGTTGTCACCAGCCTCGATCAGGCAATGAACTGGGCACGCGAATCGTCGTTGTGGCCGATGACGTTCGGCCTCGCGTGTTGTGCGATCGAGATGATGGCCACCGGCGGCCCGCGCTACGACATCGACCGCTTCGGCGCGGGTGCGTTCCGCGCGACGCCACGCCAAGCCGACCTCATGATCGTGGCGGGCACCGTGAATTTGAAGATGGCCGAGCGGGTCCGCCGCCTGTACAACCAGATGCCCGACCCGAAGTTCGTGATCGCGATGGGTGCGTGTACCTGCGGTGGCGGGCCGTATTACAAGTATGGCTACAACGTCGTGAAAGGCGTCGATCTCGTCGTGCCCGTCGATGTCTACGTGCCCGGCTGCCCGCCACGACCGGAGGCATTGCTCGAAGGGCTGATGCGCGTGCAAGACAAAATCCGCTCGATGAAGATCCTCGCGAAAGACGACATCGACGAAGTCCCACTGATCCCCACCCGCACCGGCCACGTGCAATTACCGGAGGTGTACTCCACGACGGAAAAAGTGAACGAGGCACAGAAACAGCAAAAAGAGCGAGCGAAACCCGCGAAAGTGTGAAGGAGTTTGTGATGTCAGTACACGATTGGACTCGCGTAAATTCCGGGCTGTTCCACCACTTTCATCAGACATGGAGCGTTGAGATACGTAACGCAATCAACCGGGCGTTACCGAAAGGGATGTTTTCGCTTATCGAGCAAAAATACAATAGTTCGGAACCGGATGCATTTGCAGACGCCGCAGATGCGCAGCTGTACGCCCGCAAGGCGAACCGCATCGCGATTCACCACACGCTCGGCGACGTCGTCGCGATCATCGAGATTGT
>JANXNT010000733.1 GCA_025353985.1 Limnoglobus sp. | reverse complement strand
CCGGCACCCATCGGCATCGTGGCCTCTTGCGTCGCTTCTCGAAGACTCGCCACGACTGGTTTTTAGGGTATTTGTCCCCGTCCCATGGTACCACCATGGGCTGAGAGAGCGACACCTTCAGTGTCGGGGTGTTTTCTTCGGTCTTGAAAGGATCGCTCACATAGCCCATGGTGGTACTATGGGATTGGCCGGCACCCATCGGCATCGTGGCCTCTTGCGTCGCTTCTCGAAGACTCGCCACGACTGGTTTTTTAGGGTATTTGTCCCCGCGCAGGCTAAAGACCTGCGGGTACCAGAATCAGACAAGAATTGATGCGTCGTGCCATCAGAAAAGGCATCATTCTGCCCCACGCGAAGTATCGCGGAAATCGTCCTTGAGCATTCTCGTAAAATGCACGCATCACCTGAAGGGATGCGTATGGCCACTTTGAAACCGATGACGGTACCCGAGTTTCGTGCGGCGAAATCGCGTGCGCAGAAGCTCGCGGTTTTGACGTGTTACGACTACACTTCGGCGAGGTTGCTCGATGCGGCAGGCGTCGATGCGTTGCTCGTTGGAGATTCGCTCGGCATGGTCATTCAAGGCCAAAAGACGCCGTTACCCGTGACGATGCGGGAGATGCTTTACCACACGGCCTGCGTCGTAAGGGGCACATCGCGGGCGTTGATCGTCGCGGATATGCCGTTCCTCAGCTATCAGGTGTCGGCCGCGCAGTCGGTGCGAAACGCGGGGCGATTCTTGAAAATCGGTGCCGCCGCCGTGAAACTCGAAGGCGGCGAACGGATGCTCCCCGCGATCGAGGCGTGCATCCGGGCGGACATCCCCGTGATGGGGCACATCGGCCTGACGCCACAATCGGTGCATAAAATGGGCGGCTTTAAGGTGCAACGCGACGCCGAACAGATCCTCGCCGATGCGATCGCCATTGAACGTGCGGGGGTGTTCAGCATCGTGCTCGAAGGCGTCCCCGCCGACGTAGCAGCACAAGTGACGGCCTTAGTAAACGTGCCGATCATCGGCATCGGCGCGGGGCCGAGTTGCGATGGTCAAGTGTTGGTTTTGCACGACATGTTGGGTATGTATCCAGACTTTCGCCCCAAGTTCGTGAAGCAATACGCGAACCTGAGTGCAACGATTTCCGACGCGGTGGCAACCTATTGCCGCGAAGTCAAAGACGGCCAATTCCCAACCGCCGCCGAGACATTTCAGTGAGCGATTTGGCATCATCCACACGATGTTCCGAAGTGAATCAGTTTTAGATGATTTGACGTAAGTCGGAATTATGTAGCGCTCACGGACGTACCCAAAAGTGCGCCGAAATGACACAGAAGTGCGCGCAAATGACATAGAAAAGGCGCGCACGGTCGATTTTAGGTCGCATTGTGACCCGAAAAGGACGGTACTTGCGGTGAGGGTCGAATCGATGGCAGTCGCCATAACCCACGATAGGATCGCAAGATAAGGCGAAATCGCCGCGAACCGATAAGCGAAAGCCGATCAAAAAGTGGCATTTTAAGACGAAAAAACACCCGAAAAACCGGTTTTTGAATCTCCGCAATTCGGACTTACGTCAATTATGAGAGACGAAAAGGAGCTACAATCTCGTTGCACACTTAACGGGAGCCGACATGGCGAAGAAAACGCGAACGCAGCCGAAGACCGTTGGAGGGATCCTCGGCGTCGGGTTGGACGATGCCAACGGCGAGAAACGGGTGACACGCACACCAGAAATGGTGCTTCTCGGCGGATCGCGAGAAACCCACGAACGAATGCAAGAGACCGCAATTCGCTTCAGCGAAGGTTTAGAAAAATGCGGCAAACGGCTCGAAGAGACTTCCGTGCAAGAAGTCGTCGACCTGCTGCGCGAGGCGTCCGAAAAAACCAAGTGACAGGTAAACCCTTTTCTCCCGTTAGCGAATAGCCGTTCGCGAAACCTTTCCCCGCAGTGGCAGGTATCTCTCGAAGAGGGTTCCCGTGGCCGACGTTGCCGACACCGAGCTTGTGCGTCGCTGTGCTAGTGGCGAAGTCGGCGCAATGCGGGAACTCGTGCAGCGATTCCAAGACGATGTTTTCGGCGTCAGCGTGCGAATGTTACGCAACGCCCACGATGCGGAAGATGTCTCGCAAGAGGTGTTTCTTAGGGTATTTCGCAGTTTACACCGCTGGGATCGCGAGCGTCCGTTACGACCTTGGGTGCTGACGATTGCGGTGAATCGCTGTCGCACGGCACTCTCGAAACGGAGCAAACTGCCAGAGTTGGTCGATTACTTGCAAGAGTCCGCAGCCGCCGTGCCCGACACCGATGACAACGAATTGACCGTCGAGATTCGTGCAGCTGTCGAGGAACTTC
>JANXNT010000715.1 GCA_025353985.1 Limnoglobus sp. | reverse complement strand
GTTCAGCGGCGAGTGCCATCGCGTGCTGTACTTCTGGCATTCGCTGGCCAACAAGGGCCTGACGATGCTTTCGAACATCTTCACGGACCTCAACCTCACCGACATGGAGACGTGTTATAAGGTCTTCCGGCGCGAAGTGATTCAGGGAATGAACTTAAAGTCCAACCGCTTCGGCTTCGAGCCAGAAGTGACCGCAAAAGTTGCCCGCAAAGTGAACGGCCAATTCCAGTGGCGCGTGTTCGAAGTGCCAATCAGCTACTCCGGCCGCACCTACGCCGAAGGCAAAAAGATCGGCCTGAAGGACGCCTTCAACGCGCTCTGGTGCATTATTCGCTTCAAGTTCAAGGATTAGAGTCCGCGACCCAGGGATACGACGAAACGTCTAACCCTGGTCTGTCAGATTTAACCCCGTTGGGGTAAGAATTAAATATGCATTTACCCCAACGGGGTTCGATCTTTTAGCCCAGGGTTAGACGTCTTACGTCGTACCCCTGGGCGTACCTGCAAAACGCGCAACTTCAAAAAACGCTAGCGAGGGAGGACTTCCACCTGCCACGACTCAGGGTCGTGGTGAGTCTTCGAAACACGACGGTTCGCACGGAATGAACGTTTCGCGACGCGATGCACGGTGTTTTCGGTTTACTCACGTTGGTTTCGAGAGTTTCCGCCCCACGCTTCGCTACGCAAAGCCTACGCGGCGCGGTTAAACAGCGCAACTTCAAAAAGCGCACGCCACGGGTAAAGCGAAGCGCAACCCGTGGAACTTTCTGCCTCAGAAATCGTCACTAGTTGCACCGGTTGCGTTCCACTCGACGTTGTCGAGTGCGGACACCCTTGTTTGAACCACCCCGATCTTTTCGATCCTGCCATCTGTTCGATAGAACCTGGAACCACTCGTAATGACGCACAGCCTCTCCATTCGCAGCGCGTTACTCGCTTCGCTTTTCTGCCTATTGGCGGAATCGCACATCGTCGCACAAACGCCGAGTATCCGCTACACGCTGCCGCGTGCGGGGAAGGTGTCGCTCGGGGTTTACGATGGCAAGGGTCAGCAACTGCGAACGCTGCTATCGGGGGACGCGCAAACGGCGGGGGAACATTCGCAGGCGTGGGATGGGCTGGACCGATTGGGCCGCGCGATGCCGGTCGGTTCGTACGAATGGCGGTTGCTTTTGAACGACGGGTTGGAGGCCGAGTATCTCGCGGTCGTGGGGCAAAATCCGATCGATGCGGCGCAGCCTTGGGTGTGGACGGTCGGTAGCCACCAGGGGCCATCGACGGTCGTTGTCGGGGCGGGCGGGGCGATCTATCACGGTAGCCGCAATTCGGAGGGGCCGCCGGTATTGATGAAACTCGCCGCCGAAAACGGCCCGGTGATCTGGGCACGCGGCTGGCAGTCGAAGGGGCCGGTGGACATGGTCGAGTTGGGCAAGCACCTGTACGTCCTTACCTGGACCAGCGAACTCCAGCGCGTCGATGCGGCGACAGGGCGCGACGATGGCAAGCCACTCGATTTGCTCTGGCCCGGCGACAAGCGAACCGGCTGCGATGACGCAGTCAGCAGTTACGGCATCAAGCTCGGCGTCCACGGGGAAAATCTGCTCGTCGTTTACCGCGAACGCGGCCTCCTGCGGTGGATCGCCCCGACGACGGGAAAGGTTGTTTGCGAGGCCGCAGTGCGGTTGCCGAAGGCAGTCGCAGCGGGCGAAACGGGCACGGTGTTCGTGTTGAGTGGCACAGAGTTGCTGGCGGTGGCATCGGATGGAACGATCTCCAAAATCCTCGGCAAAGGCGTGCTGTCGGCCCCGGTGACGTTCGACTTCGACCAGAAGAGCCGCGAGTTTTTCGTCGTCGAAGGCGGTACCGATCAGCGGGTGCGACGGTTCGCGCTCGATGGCAAACCGCTCGGCACATTCGGTCGAATCGGCGGTCGGTTGGACGGCGTGTATGTAGCGACGGACTTCCGCGATGTGTCGCACTTGCGTTGCGACGGGGCGGGCGGTTTTTACGCGGTCGAGAGCGACCATTTGCGCCGTATTGTTCACGTGAATGCGAAAGGCGAGGCAGTGAAGGAGTGGCTCGGTGGCACGCCGTTCTTTGCGGTGACGAGCGTGGATGCTGCGGCACCCGGCGAGCTATGGTACAACGCCAGTTACACGATGATGGCGGTGGCCAAGCTCGATTTGAAAACTAGGAGCGTGGCCATCACGCACACCTACACGATGCCCGAAATCGGCTTCGGAGATGGTCTTTTCCCGCCGACGAGTGAGTTCCCAGTGTGGCGAGTGCGGCACCGTGCGGGCGGTACGTACCTCGTTCACGAAAGCCCGGCGGCGGTTCTCCGGGTGGACACGGTAGCGGGGAAATTGGTGCCAGTGGCGTTGGCTTCGCACAAACGCGACGCGACCCCTTTTAAGAACGCGGCGATCAACGCCGCGATGAAAACGGCCGGACTGACCTACGAAGACATCGGTAGCGATGCATTCACCTGGTCGGATACGAATGGGAACGGCGCGATCGACGCGGAGGAGTTTCGCTTTCACAAATCGGCCCCGTCCATGCTCGGGCGGTACTGCTCGTTCGACGACCAGATGAACGTCTCCATTGGTTTCTTCGGCCCGCATAATTACGTCTGGAACGGCAAACGCTGGCTACTCTTCGACTTCAAAGGCTCGGCCTACGCGAAACTCCCGAACCTCGCCAAGGCGGGCGAAGCGACACCGGTTTGGGACTGGAGCAAGCTCGAACTCTCGCGAGCGATGTTGCCCGACGATTTGCGTGGCACCGAGGTCGGCGCGGTAGCGGTACGATGCGATGCTCGCGGTGGTGTGACGATTGCGGTGCGTGGGGAAGTGGGAGAACTCACAGACCGGCACGGCCTCGTCTGGCCGGAAGATACCGTGGGTACATCCTGCCTGGTGCGCGCTTTGCCCGATGGCACGGCATGGACTGTCTCGAAGCAAAAATCGCCCGGCATGAACGATGCCGCGGTGATGCGTCATCCGGGGTACTTTCCCGGCGTCGCACA
>JANXNT010000651.1 GCA_025353985.1 Limnoglobus sp. | reverse complement strand
ATGCTCGTAAATGAGTCGTCGAGCAAAATGATGTCGCTCGCTTCCTTCGCCACCGCCGTTCCCGATTTGCCCATCGCCAACCCGACATCGGCGTAGTTCAGTGCCGGGCCATCGTTGACGCCATCGCCAGTGACCGCAACGACCTGCCCACGGCTTTTCAGCAAGCTCACGATCCGCAGTTTGTCGGCCGGGCGCGCACGCGAAAGCACCTTGACCTTCGCGGCGGCGTCGGCTGCGGCATCGTCGGGAAGTGCCGCGAACTCCGCGCCGGTCATCTCCGCCGATGCGGGGTCGGTCGGCATCCACAAGCCAATCTGGCGGGCAATCTCGCGGGCCGTCTCGGCGTTGTCGCCGGTGACCATTTTCACTTCAACGCCCGCCGCGCGGCACGCCGCCACCGCAGCGGGAACTTCGCTTCGCACGGGGTCCGCAATCGCGACCGACCCGAGCCAGATTAGCCCGTTGGCCACATCTTCGAGCGCGCTCCCGTCAGCAGGTGCTTGGGGCCGGTACGCCAACCCGAGCGTGCGCATCCCTCGGCCCTGATCGACTTGGAGTGCCGCGCTGACGGTGCTGCGGTCGGCGGTCGTTAGCGGGGTTGGCCCGTTCGCGGTGTGAATGCGATCGCAACGATCGAGGACGATTTCCGGTGCGCCTTTGATGTGTAAGGTGCCGTTCGTGCCGAGCGTGCCCATGAACTTGCGTTCGGTCGAAAATGTCCACTGCGTGCGAACCGCGAAGCCCTTCCGCGCGACGATGTACTCCTCGCCATTCGCATCGAGCCAAAGTAGCAGTGCGCCTTCGGTCGGGTTGCCAACGGGCTTCACCGGTTCGCCGGGGTCGCGGCTCAGGTGTGCCGTCGTGTTCGCGGAAATCGCCTCGGAAACTAGCGATTTTAACGCAGGATCATCGGGCAAACTCGTCGCACTCGTGCCCGCAAATCGGCCTTCGACGACGCGCATTTCGTTCATCGTCAATGTGCCGGTTTTGTCCGAACAAATCACGGTGGCCGCGCCAATCGTCTCGCAGGCATCCATCCGCCGAACGAGGTTGTTGCTCGCGGTCATTTTGCGCATCGAGTACGCCAAACTCAGCGTCACGCTCATCGCCAAACCTTCCGGAACGGCAACGACTATGATCGTGACGGCGATCATAAAGTACCCGAGCAAAGCCTTGCCCACGCTCGGCCGCAGCCACTCCGATGGCGACGAGGGAATGAGGCTGAACGCGATCCCCGCAGCCAACAGCGCGGCAAAAAGTACGCCACCCGCGAGGATCGTTTTCGGCCACGACTTCGCGCCTTCCAGGAACTTCGGCATCGACGCTTCGATACCGACAAGTTCCACGCCATCGAGCACGATCGGCAACCAGACTTTGACTAACGCAACGGCCACGCCGAGTAATAATGTGCCGATGAAGAACCACTCGCCCGCAGCAAGCGGGGCAGCCAGCGTGCCGGTGGGCAACCCCTTGCGGACGAGTTCGCCGGTGATCGCACCACGGCCCACGAGTGCCGCAAATGTAACCACCGCCACGCCGAAACCGACGACGCCGATGACCTTGCTGAGCGCGCCGAGTTGGCGGTTCAATGGCGAAATTTCACCCGTCTCTTCGGTCGCTTCGCGCAGCGTCTTGCCGATCTCGCTGCCATCGCCGACGGCGGAAATTTCAACGAGTGCGTAGCCATCGACGACGGTGGTACCGCGTCGCATTTCGCCGGGGCCATACGCAGCCCCTTCTACTTTCGCCCCGCCGACTTGCTTCTTCACGGGGTGGGCTTCGCCGGTCAGTTTCGACTCATTTATTAGCAATCCGACCGCTTCGATCAACTGACCGTCCGCTGGGATTTCCTCGCCGACTTCGACGAAAACGAAGTCGCCAACGACGACGTCGCGGCGCGCGATCTGGGTGTACGTTCCGTTCCGAATCACCTTGACGGCGACATCGTCGTTCGACTTGTTGAGGATGTCGAATTCCTTGTTCGCGCGATACTCGTTCCAGAACGCAAGGAACGTGGCAAGCAGCACGGCGACGATGATGCCAATGCCTTCGGGTGCAATCGTGCCTTCGAGCAACCCGGCACCGGTGGCAATGGCAGCCGCCACCATGAGAATGCGAATGACGGGGTCGTTAAACTTGCTGAGGTATTCTTGCCACCACGAGATGCGCGGCGGCGGCGTTAGGACGTTCGCCCCATGCCGAAGGCGGGACGCCGCCACGTCATCGGCAGTCAACCCGCGGTGCGTGGGAACAACAGACATTTCGAGAGTCTCTGTGGTGAAGAACGAAACGCTTCAGTGTTTTTAGTGAGTTGCGTCATCGTGTGACTGAAATCAAAGTTCACGAACGAACGTCCGTGGGCAGGTTCTATTCAGAATTCATTTCTGACAATCCCATTCTGCTAAGATGACGAGAGAATTGGGAGGTCGAATATGGCTGGCAATCATCCCGCGCAATCGTTATCGGACGCGACGAAAAATCTGCTCCCCGACGTTCCTCTGCGAGAGGGCGATCCGTGGTATGTGGACCTCGCCCCCGCGCGGGGCGATAAAGGTTTAGTGTTATTGGAACGACTTTTTCGCACGAAAGGTATTGCATTTGAGTTCGTCGTGTTCGTATCCCATCGTGGTGCGGGCAAATCGACTGAGTTATTGCGATTCGAGCACGGGATCCGTGAGAAGTACGAATCTCTCCACTACAACGCGAATCAGGAGATGAATCCCGATGAATTCGACGTGGAAGATTTCCTGATCACGCTTTGCCGGTCGATCGAATCGCACATGCGCGAAGTGGGAATGATGATACCTATTAACGTCATCAAGCCGGTTGAGGATTGGTTTTCCGAACACGTCGTAACGACCACTTTGGGAAAAGAGTTCATTGCATCGATCCAGTCGGGCTTCGAGATAAAGGCCGAACTACCGTTCTTTGCCAAACTGTTCACCTCGCTTTCCTTTCTCGTGAAACGGAAGAGCGAACACAAAGACGAGGTCAAAGCCGTACTCCGAAAGTATCCGGGTGCGTTACTGGGTGCGGTCAATAATCTACTCGATTCCGCAAGAGATATTTTGGCACCGAACGGCCGACAATTGCTGGTCGTCGTCGATAATCTGGATCGTTACAGCCCGAAGGTGGTCGACTCGTTCTTGATCGGCAGTCGCGACACGTTGCGAAAACTGCATTGCAATATGATTTTTACTCCGCCACTCGATCTTCACCTCCAGCCGGTCTCGGAGGATTTGAGCAAGTATTACACGCCATTTAGCCTTCCTAGCCCGAAACTCCGTAACCGAAACGACCCGTATTCCACCGTTGGGGCACCAGGGTTGGAACCGTTGTTAAACGTACTGCGGAAGCGAATGGAACTCGACAAACTGATCCCAGAGAAGTCTGCGCAACAGCGGCTCGTACTCGCCTCGGGTGGTTCGGTGCGCGAGTTGATCGCGCTGGCACGCCTGGCAGCCCTTAATGCCGATGGAAGTATCACAACGGCAAAGGACGTCGAGCAAGTTGTCATCAAGGAACGCTCCGACATACGCGATAAACTCGATATCGGTGGCTATTGGAATGCATTGGGTCATGTCGGAGCTACGAAACGACTCGACGCCAATCCGAAATGTCTGAGTCTGCTCTACCATCGTTATGTCTTCCACTACAACGGCGAAAACTGGTACGACGTTCATCCGTTGATCGCCGAAATGCCGAGTTTTGCAAAAGCGGTGACAAAGGCCAAATCCGAACTCGGAAAAATCGCGACATGATCACAATAGACGAAATCGAACTGGTTTGTGAACGGTCGAATCGCGCGTCGCCGTTCGACCCTGCGGATGAGAAGCCGCTTCGTCGCTTCATCGAGCGAATGATCGGCGAAGGGTTCGCCATGGTCGTTGTTCGAGGGGAACGGCCGAACGGCCTCGAAGACGTCGTTGCGTGGTTTCAGGCTGAATGCGAGCGCGTGCAATCACAAATGCTCCAAGTGAATCTCGGGCAATTCACCTTCGACAATCCCTGGTTGGAACTCGATCAAACCATCGGTAAGATTGC
>JANXNT010000578.1 GCA_025353985.1 Limnoglobus sp. | reverse complement strand
GGTTCACCAACTCCGGCGGCCTCAGTGGCGACAAGCTCAACACGCTCAATTCGCTGTTCGTCAACGCGATGCAGCACGGCATGATCTGGGTCGGTAATGCGCAAATGGTTAGCGGTAACACGACGAACGACATCAACCGCCTCAGCAGTTTCACCGGTGTGATGACGCAATCCGACCAAGGGCCAGCCGATCAGTTTCCGCCCGCCGGAGACTTGCAAACCGCCGAGAACTTCGGGCAGCGCGTGGCGGAAGTTACGAATCAGATCCTGAAGGGCCGCTCGTAGTTGTAATTCGTAGCAGCCTCGTGTGTTCATCCACTGGGAAACATTCCGGAGCGGACCGTGAAGGGCGACCGTTCGCACGAACTCGACGCCTGGATACTCGCAACCGCCCCCCGCGCGACGGCCTACGCGCGGTCGCTGTTGCGTAACCCACACGAGGCCGAGGACATCGTCCAAGATTGCTACTGCCGATTGATCAGCAAGGCCGATGTCTACGACTTGCCGCACGATGGGATGAAACTGCTGCTGCGAGCGATCACCAATGCCTGCATCAACCTCAAAACGCGGCGAAAGCCGTTCTTCCGGTTGGTACGAACCGACGCCGATGGCAGTGAACAGACCGACGATCCGTTGGACAAAACCGCTCTGCCACCCGATGAATGCGCGATGTTCGACGAACTCTCGGTCGCCGTGGAATCGGCGTTACGGACGCTACCAACGCAACAACGTGCCGCCGTGCAACTCAAGGCACTCGGGCACTCGCAACAAGAAATTGCCGAGATTATGGGTATCACCACGACGAACGGCGGCGTGCTCATCCACCGCGCGCGGCAATCACTCGCCGCACGGCTTAACCCTTACCTCGGCGGGGAGGCGATCCGATGACTGAAGCGAACGACCACCCGCTCGATGCGGTTCTTCGCAATCACCTCGACCGCGTGGCTGGCACCGTTGATGCCGTGAAGATGCTGCGGCACATCCGCGAATCGGAAAAGGCGATGCCGCGTCGTAATTGGCTCAAATGGGCTGGCGTCGGCTTTGGTACTGCTGTGGCCGCGAGTGTCGGCGGGTTTGTTTTCTTTGGAAATTCACCGACACCATTGGCCGCCGCCGAACAGATCGTCGATGAAGCCAAAACCGCTCACACCGTACCGACGGATCGCTGTTACGAAGTCGTCACCGAGTGGGAACCGCTACTGTTTCGCCGGCTGCAACTGCCCGCGATTTCCCGCAAACACAAGCTCTGGACGCGTGGCGATCAGTTCTGGATCGAAACCAATGGCGACGGGGCCAAATGGGCTATGGGGCAAGAAACGAGCGGCAAAATCTGGTTCGCGATCTCGCGCAAACGCGGACTCGTTTACGAACCGAGCGAAGCGGGCGAACCACTCGCACGGTTCTGCGATCTCGTAAGTATGCGCGTGGTTAGCACGCTCTCCGAACTCTTGGAGCAGTTCACGCTCTATCGCAAAGATACCGGCAAACCCGGCGAAGCGATTCGCATCGAAGCCGACTTGCGGCCCTCGTTCCTGAATCGCAACCCGCGGTTTCGCCGTGTGAAACTCGAGCTCGACCCCGTCACGAAGATCGTTCAACGTGCGGAATTTCAACGGCAACTCAACGGCGAAATCGCGGGAACGCTGACATTCACGCTGCTCGAAACCGCAAGCCAGCCCGACGAAATGTACACGCTAATCGGCCATCTCGATGCCGACCACGAACTATTCGACCGCAAAGACCCCGCCCGGCAAGATCGCCGAACCAAGTTCCGCGACGAGTTTTTGAAACGGGTGCAGATGAGAATGAAATGATTGTGCCGGAACTATTCCGCATCCGGTGCGTTATACTGTTATAAAAGTTCGCGTTCTCCACTGGTGCCTCATGAAAATTCGATTGTTCTCGATCCTGACACTTTCTACCCTTCTGGTCCTCTCGCAAACGCTTTACTCCGCAGATGAACCGAGCGTATCGAAGACACCCGTCGGCAACACCGCAGGTGTCGTGGTCAAGGTCGGCACCGATCAGATCACGATTAACGTGCCCACCCCCATGGCCAGCACTGGTGGAAAAGGCAGACGACGAGGTGGGGCCAAGCCAACGACAAAGCTCGTCGAGACGCCATACGCAATGTCCGCAAAAGTCATCGTGAAAACCGTCGGCGGGAAAGTGATGGAATTAACCGACGTTCACGAAGGCGAAACCGTTCGCCTGCACATCGCAAAAATCAGCGAGCATAAAGTCGGCGAGAAATCCGAGCCACACATGGAAGTCACGCAAATCGACATCCCCAACCCGCCAGTCGTGAAGAAGTAAAATTCCCCCTGCTTCTATAAAACGCCTTCCGTGATCCGAATCAAAGCGAATTCCGCCGATGAGCAGCACGATCGCTGTTCATCGCGATAAACCACATTCAGACCGCACGCGGCACGACAATCGGTGGGGTTTTCCCGCGGTAGATGCGGTCTATCCGCTCGCGGGTCAGGCCGAGGACTTTGTCGAAGCGGCTGAGTTTCAAGCCTTCGATGCTGATGTTGCGGTCGGCGAGGTTTTCGAGCATCGAGATGTCTTGCCGGACTTCGCGGTCGACTTCGCGGCGAAACACGTGCTTGAACAGGTGCAAGCCACCCGACGGGCCGGGGTACTTCGACTTCGCGTAAACGAACGACGTGACGCAGGTATTTTCCGCATCGATCGGCCAAAAGAACATGTACAACCGCCAGCGGACGAGGCGATCTTTCGAACCGTCGGGCGTCGTCCAGTAATGGTCGTAGACGCTGTAAACGGGCGAAGAGTGCGTCGTCCAGTCGTCGTGGAAGTGGTCGTCGTGGCGGATGCCAAGCATCCAGGCGAACGGGCGGAAAATCCGTTTCGTCGGGCCGACGTTCGCAACGCTGATCGTGTCTTCGGTTTGGTCGAAGCGGACTTTCACCTCGTGCATTCGGTCCAGATCATACCCGAATGTATCGTGTACGGTACCGCTATGTTCGATCTCGGTGAAGTTATCGACGGTGAGTTCGAGCGGGGCGGGCACGGTGTGCTGGAACGTACCGATGGGGTAGTATTTTTTAATGTTAATCAGCGGGAACACGGGGTTGCTGTCGCGGGACTTCAACCAGATGAAATCGTGTTCTTCGCGGACGTCGTAACTCTTCGTGCAGGTGGTCATTTTCGGCGTGCCGGGGCTTTCGCCGTTGCCGCA
>JANXNT010000569.1 GCA_025353985.1 Limnoglobus sp. | reverse complement strand
GCATAAGTGCAAGATTTAATGCTGCGCTGTAGTGCTAAGGGAGTTTGTTAAACTCTGCCACACGCATTAAGCAACGCTTTCCAGAGAGAGGCCGTTTGCGGTGAACGCCGGTTCAGTCGAAGATCCCGGCTTTCTCGTTCTCGATGCCTTTTCAGTATTTCGGCCAGCAACATTGCAGCCGCAACGCGAATCGGGTTGCACTCGGACCGGCGAATCACCCGAAAACGATGACTTAGGCCGCTTCATACAAACTAGCGATTGCGATAGATGTCATACGTTGCAATCGGAGTAAGTCCGCGAGTAGGGAGGGACGCTTTCCTATCGCGAGTAGCAGTTTGCCGATGCGGACGTGGCCGTTGGGGGCGATTTGTTTCAGTTCGCTGGGTAAGCTATCGCTGACAGTGTCGCTTATCGCTTTGATGGCTGCGAACGGGATGCCGCGTTCGGCACAAATGGCGGCGATGCTTGCGGCTTCCATATCGACAATGTCGGCGGCGTGTTCGATGTGCAATCGGCGTTTTTCTTCGACCGACGACACGATGCGGTTCACCGAGAGCAATCGGCCAGTTGCGGGCAACGCAATCGGCTCGCACTTCCACAACTGACGATCCACTGTGACCACTTCGCATGGCACGACGAGATCGCCGACGTTCAAGCCATCGCGTAAGCCACCGCAAATGCCTACGGAAACAATCAACGATGGCGGCGCCGACGCACGCAGCAGGCGTTCGGTATTTTCGCGGGCCGCATCCGGCCCCATGCCAATGACTTCGATGCGAACATCCGCACGGCGAATGCCGCACGTTTCTCGCTGTAACGCGAACAGATACCAGACCGGTGATAGGCTTACGTCAGTTGCCATTTCAGCATTTTCCAGCTATCGCTGATGCGGGAATTGACACCGAGTGCGGCGGCGACTTCGTAGCCGCTGTGCATCATGCAGTGCTCGCAACGTGGGTCTTTGCCGTAACCGTAGCTGCTCCAATCGGTGTCGTTCATCAGGCCGTCGAAGCTCTCGTGGTGCGTATCGGTAATCAGATAGCACGGCCCTTTCCAGCCTTTGACGTTACGAGTCGGGCTAGCCCATGCGGCACACGTCAGTTCGCGCTTGCCTTGCAGAAACTCCTTGTACACCGGCGACGTGTTCATTTTGTACTTGCGGAACAGGCCATCCGCTTGGTTGAATTTCTCCATGATCTGCTGACGAGTGAGGAAGATCTCCGCTGCGCCGTCGGGGTTGGTGCTGCACACGGCGGCGTAACCGTAGGCGGGCGACAGCATGAAGCCATCGACGCCGAGTTTCGTCAGGTAGGCGTAAAGTTCGTCGAGTTCCGCCATGTTCGTTTCTTTGTAAACCGTCGTGTTCGTACAGACGAGGTGCCCGGCCGCCTTCGCTGCTTTGATCCCTTCGATCGCTTCCTTGAAGACGCCTTTACGCTCCACGGCGATATCGTGCGACTCTTCGAGGCCGTCGATATGGATGTTGAAAAACATCCGGCTCGTCGGGCGGAACAGGTGCAGTTTCTTGCGAAGGAACACGCCGTTGGTGCAGAGGTAAATGTGCTTGCGGCGCTTCAGGATGCCGCGAACGAGTTCGCCGATCTCGGGGTAAATCAGCGGTTCACCGCCGCAGATACTGACGATCGGTGCGCCGGCTTCCTCGACCGATTCCAGACACTCGGCCACCGAGAGTTTTTCCTTGATCGTCGATTCGTACTCGCGGATGCGGCCACAACCGGTACACGTGAGGTTGCAGGCGTGCAGCGGTTCGAGCATCATCACCAGCGGGAAACGCTTCACGCGCTTCAGCTTCTTGGTCACCATATAACCCGCCATGTCGGCGGTCAGGCTCAGTGGGAATCGCATGTCGTCTCCGTGTAGATTAATGATCGTTCGTCAGATGGTTTTGCAGTTCGCGCGGTCGTCGTGTGGCGGCGCGAGCGTGGGTTTCGTGCGCGTCGAGGTAGCGCCCGAGCGCCATGAGCGGGAAGTACAGTGGGTACATGTGGTACTTCAGGTAGAAGACTTTGGGGAAGCCGGTGCCGGTGAATGGGCGTTCGGGCCAGCTACCGACGGCATCGTGGTTGCCGACGAGATATTCGATGCCCGCACATGCTTCCGGCCCTTCGCCTTCGCC
>JANXNT010001209.1 GCA_025353985.1 Limnoglobus sp. | reverse complement strand
CGCTGACCGATACCGTAGTCGAAATGAAAGTGAAATTGACGGCCACGATCGACGGCAAACCGGTCACCCGCGAAGCCCGACCCGCGAGCATTTCGTGGAGCCTGATCGGCCAGCAGAATGTGCCACTCATTACGCGGCTCGATCAATCGCTGATCGTGGCCACGCGGGCGGATAAGTCGCCGTTCCGCATCGCGGCAGACCTCGCCGCCGCGACGGTGAAAGTCGATGGCAAAGATCAGAAAGCGATACTACCATTGGTTGTGAAACCGGGCGAGAAAATCATCGTGCCGGTTAAAGTAACATGGCAAGACGCCGAGGCCCGCGTTGGCCCCGTGAATGTACAAGCCGAGGCGACAATTGCAAACATGCAGAACGCGCCCGTAACCATCAACAACGGCCTGCCACTACCGATCGTCAAGGAAAGAAACGATGCCCCATTCACCGTCGACGTGAAGGCAAATGCCCCACCCGGAATCTATACGGTTTCACTCCGTGGCGACACATTGGTGAAGTTCACCAAAGACCCGACGGGCAAGGACAAGAAAGATATTACTGTCTCTGCATTCGCGCCGCCATTCGAAGTGAAAGTAATACCCGTCAGCCTCGGGAAGATCACCGCACAACCGGTGGGTAACGTGAAAATCGGTGGCACCGGTGAAGTCACCGTTCGCGTCGAACGACTGTTCGAGTTCGCCGGTGAGTTCAAAGTGAAGCTCGTTTTCCCCAAGGAAACCAAGGGTGTCACCGCGATCGAGGCCACGATCCCCGCCGGGCAAAACGAAGTGAAAGTGGCGATTACCGCCGATAAAGACGTGAAGGCGGGCGGCATCAACAACATCGTCGTACAGGCCGTCGCCATGTGGGACGCGAAGTACCCGACGACACACGAAGCGAAATTAAACCTGAACATCAGCAAGTAATAAACATGGAGTTTTACCATATGCGTTCGCTCATACTCTCGTTGGCGTTCTCGGTGCCGATACTGGCGTTTGCCGCCGACGAAAAAAAAGACAAAGCCCCGCCGACGCCGATCCCGGCGGCCGTGCTCACCCGTACCGACCCGATCGACTACTTGAAGGATGTGCAGCCGATCATCGCGAATAAATGTACGGTCTGCCACTCGGGTACCGAGCTTCGCGGCAAGTACGATATGGGCAGCCATGCCGCCGTGATAAAGGGTGGCAAACGTGGCGTCGCCGTCGTGGCAGGCAAACCGATGGAAAGTAATTTCTTCGTGTTTTCCGCACAGCACAAAAACCCGATCATGCCGCCGCGCTCCGACGCGAACGACCTCAACGGCCAGGAAGTCGCCGTGCTGAAGCTTTGGATCGAACAAGGCGCGAAAGCGCCGACCGGTTCGGAGATCCGCGTGCGTGCGAAAGTCGTGCTGAACCTGCCACCCGCAATCGTCAAACCGGTTCGCGCCGTGGCGATCACGCCCGACAAAACCATCGTCGCCGCCGGGCGTGGCAACCAGATCCACTTGTTCGACGGCAAGACCGGCGAGT
>JANXNT010000562.1 GCA_025353985.1 Limnoglobus sp. | reverse complement strand
ATCGAGATCTTCCGTATCGAAGATCGACTCGCTGATATTGTTGGTATCCACAGCCATCGCGTCTCCGGCCTAAGTGCGAGCGAATCCTCTCAGTGAATTGTAACTATTGCACAGAACGGTACGCAAGCGATTAAATGGAATTCCGGCGCGCGGAATCGACGTATCGTGCCAGTCCGAAGCGCGAGTTGCGCTGCGGCCTGGCCGGATTGGACTTGCATTATCGCTCCAACAGCGATTCCGGCAGGGGGTACATGTTGTCTTTGGGTGCGGGGATGCCGAGGTAGTGGGCGGTGATGGCGGCGGTGTGCTGGGGTGTGGTCGGTTCGTTGTGGCGGCCGGCTTTCACTCCGGGGCCGTAAACCATGAGTGGCACGTGGCGGTCGTAATCGTGCGGGCTGCCGTGCGTCGTACCGGCTCCTTTTACGGGGTCGGAGATTAAATAATATGGCTTCATTACGACGTAGATGTCACCGGAACGGCCGGGGAAGTACGACCGCTTCGCCATCTCGCAAATGGGGTCGTCGCTGATGAGTCTGTCTTGGAGTTGGTTCGTCGAATAGGCCGCCACAATGTCCGGTTGTTTCCGCAACCACACGGCCAGCGTTTCCGCAACATCGGCGGGCTTGACGCCTTTCGCCACCGCGTTTCGCTCGTTCAAATACAACCATGGGAAGCTCGCCGATTCGAGCCACATCCCCGCCTTCGTTGGCTTCGCCGCTTCGGCGGGCGCATCCGGCTTGCCATACGTGTCGCGGAGGTGTTGCTCGGCGGCTTTAATTAGGGTCGTCACGCTGATGCGCTTCGCGTCTTTGCCTTGTTTCGCAGAGACTTCGGGCAACGGGCAGACGCCATGATCGGCGGTGATCGACAGCGAATATCGCCCCGCACCGACCTTGTTATCGAGGTAGTTCAGCAGGTCTGCCACGATCAGATCCGAACGCAAAGTCGCATCGAGGACTTCCTGCGAATCGGGGCCGAACGTGTGGCCGATGAGATCGTTCGACGAGAAACTGACGACGAGCAAATCGGGAATGTCGTCTTGCCCGAGTTTCTCGTTCTCGATGCAACTCTTCGCAAATTCGAGTAGCAGTTCGTTGCCGTACGGCGAGTTTGCGAGCGATTCGTAATACTCCTTGCCGAGCGCCGGTTTACCGCCGGTCATCGGGTGCGGGAACGTGATGCCTTGCCCGTTGATGCTGCTCTCGCCCTTCACGTTGTCCGGTCCGCTGAAACTCGCGTACGAAATGTCTGGCCGCAACAGCGACCAATCTTTCTTGTACCACTTACTCGCCGCATCAGATTGGTTGAACCGGTCGACCCATTTCGGAAGCACATCGGTGTAATACGTGGAGGTAACGAACTGCCCCGTGAACCAGAACGCGCCATCGGGGCGCTTGCCGGTCGGCAGAATCGCCGAGCGATCCTTCAGCGATAGCCCGAAGACTTTGCCCTTGCCTTTCGTCTCGCGTTTGAGAACGTCGGCGACGGTTTCCGCGAGCATACGTTCGGGGTTGCCCGCCGATTTCGGCTTCGCTGCCGTCTTGATCGCGTCTTCCGGTTTGACCACTTTGACATCGTTGACGATTGGTTTCGGAAGCGGTACGAACTGGTAACGATCGCTACCCGCGCAGTAAAGCGCACCGCCACTACGGCGGTCGTACCACTCGTTGTTGATGATGCCGGTTTTGTCGAGCGTCGCACCGCTCAGGATCGCCGAGTGGCCAGGGCCGGTCGTCGTCGTGGCATAGGGATAATGGCAATGATCGAACCACGCGCCGTCGGTTTGCATCCGCTGAAAGCCATCGGTGCCGAACAGCGGTTGCCATTTGTCGACGTAGTCGCCACGCATCTGATCGAAGACAACGACGACGGCCAACCGCACCGGTTTCCGCGCACCCGTAGTGGCCGCCTGCGGCCGGTTGCCGAGCCAGAACAGCCCAATACCGAGCGAAATCACGGCCGCAACGAGACAAATCCGCGCCATGATGCCGACTCCAATATGCGTTCTGGGTGAGTTTCTTTTTGTTGTCGGATCGTCGAATGCTCGGCGGTTTTACCCGGTGTCAGCAACAGAATGTCTGCGCCGTAAGGCTCCGTGACTTCGAGGTGTAACGTCGTCGAGTTCCACCATTGCCATTCGAAGCACACATCGCCGCACACGCCTTGCGCTGTGGAAGTTGGCGGGCGAACGTTTCGTTCCCGGAGCATCACGGCGAGGATCATCGCACTATCCACGACTTCCGGCGAAGGCGCTTCCGTACCTTGTCCGTCCCAGCCGTCTCCTAAAGAGCGAATCTCCAGAATCGATTCGATGCAGTGTTTCCAGCCTGCCGATTCGTCAAGACATTGTGATGGAAGGACGGAATCGCCATTCGATTTAGGAAAGTGTTGTAATAAATCCGATGTCAGTTTCGGCCACATCGCTCATCCTCCGAATGTCGAACTGGCAACTCCGCCTTCAATTACACTTTAAACCGACACCGGATCGTGCGTGCAGGCAATTCTGTTTCTGATACGCTATGCGCCAGAGCGTGGCCGAGCAACCGAAAGTGGGCCGCAAGCGTATGAAGTATTCGCGTAGCGGCTGAATGAAAAGAGAACGATGTATGTTCCTTGGCATCGAAATTGGCGGCACGAAACTCCAACTCGGTTTGGGTGCTGCGGATGGCACCATTGCGAGCCGTTGGCGTGGCGATGTGGACATGGCGCGGGGTGCGGCGGGCATTCGCGAGCAGATTTTGCGCGAAGTACCCAAGCTGATTTTGAAAGCCGAACTGCGTGCCATCGGCGTTGGTTTCGGCGGGCCGACGGACGATGCCACGCAGACGGTAATCGTATCGCATCAAGTTCACGGCTGGGCTGGGTTTCCGTTGGCGAATTGGCTCAGCGAGCATTTTGGCGTGCCTGCGAGCATCTGCAACGATGCCGATGTTGCGGGGTTGGCCGAGGCGACTTATGGCGCGGGGAAGGGGCTTTCGCCGATCTTTTACATCACCGTTGGCACCGGCGTCGGTGGTGGGTTAATTATCAACGGCGAAATCTATCGCGGTGTCGGCAGAGGGGCCGCCGAGATTGGCCATTTGCGAATTGGGCACCCGACGACAGCAAACGAGATCCAGCCGCTCGAGAATTATTCTTCGGGTGGCGGTATCGAAGTCGCGTTTGGAAATACACTGCCTGCGAAGGCGATTGCCGTTGCCGCTGCGAATGGCGACGCGGCAGCGATCGCCATTTTCGATGTCGCGCTGCAATCGCTGGCCGAAGGGATTTG
>JANXNT010000492.1 GCA_025353985.1 Limnoglobus sp. | reverse complement strand
GCCATTAAAATGTCATGGTGCGGCGCGTGCGGGTTCAGCGATTGGCAGAAGCCGAGGAAATCGCACGGGATCAGTCGCGTGCCTTGGTGAATCAGTTGGTAAAACGAGTGCTGCCCGTTCGTGCCCGGCTCGCCCCAATAGACTGCACCCGTAGCGTAATCGACGGCGTCGCCATCGAGCGTGACGCTCTTGCCGTTGCTTTCCATCGTCAGTTGTTGCAGGTACGCAGGGAAGCGCTTCAGGTACTGATCGTACGGCAACACCGCCACGGTTTCGGCACCGAAGAAGTCCGTGTACCAGAGGCCGAGCAGGCCCATCAGTGCCGGGATATTTTTCTCGAGTGGCGCGGTGCGGTAGTGCGTGTCCATCGCGTGGAAACCGGCGAGCATTTCGCCGAACGCCTTCGGCCCGATCGCGAGCATCGTCGATAAACCGATCGCGGAAACCATGCTGTAACGCCCGCCGACCCAGTCCCAGAAGCCGAACATGTTCGCGGTGTCGATGCCGAATTTGCTTACCTCGGCGGCGTTCGTGCTGACCGCGACGAAGTGCTTCGCCACTGCGGCGGGGTCTTTCAATTTCGCGAGGCACCACGTGCGGGCACTGCGGCCGTTGGTCATCGTTTCGAGTGTTGTGAACGTCTTCGACGCGATGATAAATAGCGTCTCGGCCGGGTCGAGATCGATCGTCGCTTCGGCGAAGTCGGTGCCATCGACGTTCGACACGAAGCGGAACTGCATCTCGCGCGCCGAGTAGTGTTTCAACGCTTCGTAGGCCATCACGGGGCCGAGGTCCGAGCCGCCGATGCCGATGTTGACGACGGTCTTAATCCGCTTGCCCGTGTGCCCGAACCACTCGCCGGAACGCACGCGGTCGCAGAATGCGCCCATGCGATCCAGCACGGCGTGAACGTCCGGGATCACGTTCTTGCCATCGACGTTCACGACCGCGCCCTTCGGCGCACGCAGTGCGGTATGCAGCACGGCGCGATCTTCGGTCTTGTTGATCTTCTGGCCGGTGAACATACCTTCGATGTGCCCGCGCAGATTGCACTCGTTAGCGAGTGCAATCAGGTGCTGGACCGTGTCGTCGGTGATGCGGTTCTTCGAATAATCGAGGAACACGCCCTCCGCCTCTAGCGTCAGCCGTTCGCCGCGTGTGGCATCGGCGGCGAACAACTCGCGCAGGTGCGTCGCACGCATCGCATCGGCATGAGACTTCAGAGCGGTCCATGCGGGTCGCTGAGTCAAGGCAGTCGTCATCGGTGGCTCCGGTACAAGAGTTGGGCGAGGAAGAGGATAGCATAAACCGGAGCAAAGGGGAGAAACATTCGCAGCAATCAGCCGAAGGGAAGGGAGTCGAACCCTCATTGCCAGATGGCAAAACGCGTTAGCAGTGCGTCCCG